>JAGHTJ010000186.1 GCA_018065375.1 Candidatus Equinaster intestinalis
GCGAAAAAGGGGACTATTACAGACTTCTCTATTTTGTAGAGGGTCAAAGTATTGAGTCGGCAGAAAATGACAAACAGCTTTTCAGCGCCGCCGCCGCATTCGGTAAATTCCAGAATGATTTGGCAGATTATGATGCTTCTACTCTTTATGAGGTAATTCCGCAGTTCCACGATACCGTAAAGCGTTTCGGCGATTTGGAAATCGCAATAGCCGAAAATAAAGCCGGCAGGGTAAGCGAGGTTGCGGCGGAAATCGAATATGCAAGAAGTCTGAAGGAACGCATAGGTGTTGTTGTAAACGGTATTAAGGACGGCTCCGTGCCCCTCCGCGTTACCCATAACGATACCAAGCTAAATAATGTTCTTTTTGATGATAACCTTGAAAACTGTATTTGTGTAATAGACCTGGATACCGTTATGCCGGGCTCTTATCTTTACGATTACGGTGATGCTCTTCGTTTTGCAGGCTCATCTGCTGCGGAGGACGAAAAGGATTTAAGTAAGATATATTTTGATATGAAAAAGTTTGAGGCGTTCACATCGGGTTATCTTTCCGAGGTTAAAAACGTTTTAACCGAAAAGGAAATCGAGCTTATGCCTTTCTCGGTAGAGCTGATGACCTACGAGTGCGGAATCAGATTTTTAACCGATTACTTAAACGGTGATACATATTTCAAAATTCATTACGAAAAGCATAATCTTGACCGCGCACGTTCACAGTTTGCTCTTGCCCGCGATATTGATTCCAAGCTCGGCGAGATGCAGAATGTAATCAAAAAGTATTTGTAAAGGGAATAAGATGTCAATTAAAGTTTACAAAAACGCCTCCTTGCGAGGCGTTTTAACCGATATAACGGTAGAAAACGGCAAAATTAAATATATCGGCAAAACAAATTGCGATGGTACCGATTTGCGCGGAAAAAGGCTTTTTGCGGGACTTATTGATGTTCACGCTCACGGCTGTATGAATATCGAAGCAAATTCGGGCAGAATTGATGAGCTCTCTCATTATGAGGCCTGCCACGGTACTACCTCGTGGTTGCCTACAACGGCTACGGTGTCGCTCGATATCATTTTTAATGCCGTAAACCGCGATATTTTGAGCATAAAGGGCGCAAATGTTCTCGGTTTTCATACCGAGGGACCGTACATTTCGGCAAATCGCAAGGGCGCACAGGACGAAAAGTTTATACGTAAACCCGATATTGCCGAATTCGAAAAGCTTCCGAATATCAAAATGGTAACGGTTGCTCCCGAAGTGGAGGGTGCTCTCGAATTTATAAAAAACTGTAAAGCAATAGTCGCTCTCGGCCATACCGATAGTGATTATGCTACCGCAATAAAGGCGATAGAAAACGGCGCAAACTGCCTTACGCACACATTTAACGCAATGCCGCCGCTTCTTCACAGAAATCCCGGAGTTATCGGTGCGGCTGTGGAAAAGGGAATATATGCACAGCTGATTTGTGACGGTCTTCACGTTGAAAGAGGCGCAGTTTGGGCGCTTTATAAGGCGCTCGGTGCGGATAGGGTAGTGCTGATAAGCGATTCGGTGCAAACGGCAGGTCTGCCAGACGGTGAATATACCTCGGGCGGTCTTCCGGTAAGGCTTAAAAATAACGAATGCCGCTTGCTTGACGGTACATTGGCGGGAAGCTCTGCATTTTTGCTGGACTGCGTTAAAAAGGCGATTGAATTCGGCATAAGTGAGGAAGATGCCTTTAAAATGGCAAGCGAAACCCCCGCAAAACTGCTCGGCGTAAATAAAGG
>JAGHTJ010000043.1 GCA_018065375.1 Candidatus Equinaster intestinalis
CAGCATTTTCCGCGAGCTTGATGATTATTTGAAGCCGGGGGACACCTTGGTTTTAAATGATACAAGGGTTTTGCCGGCAAGAATTTTCGGCACAAGAGAAACCGGCGCGGTGGTTGAATTTGTTCTGCTTAAGCAAAAAAGCCAAAATGTATGGGAATGTATTGCGGGTCCGGGCAGAAAAGCCAAACCGGGCGATAATTTCGTTTTCAGCGAAAAAATGCGGGGCAGAGTAGCCGAGGTTTTAGAGGACGGCAACCGAATAGTTGAATTCGAAACAGACGGTGAGTTTTTCGCGGTTTTAAGCGAGGTGGGTCAGATGCCTCTGCCACCGTATATAAAGGCAAAGCTCGAGGATAAGGAACGCTATCAAACCGTTTATTCCAAAAATTTAGGCTCTGCCGCGGCACCTACTGCGGGGCTTCATTTTACTAAAGAAATGCTCGAAAGAATTAAAAATAAGGGTGTAAATATAGCATACGTAACCCTTGATGTGGGGTTGGGTACCTTCAGACCCGTAAAAGAGGAAGAAATTACCGACCATAAAATGCACACCGAGCATTATCATATTCCGAGTCAAACGGCGGATATTATAAACGAAACCAAGAAAAAGGGCGGCAGAGTAATATGCGTTGGCACAACCTCCTGCCGAACTTTAGAGAGCGCCGCAACAACATTCGGAGAAATCAAGGAATGCTCCGATGATACCGATATTTTCATCTATCCCGGATATAAGTTTAAGGTAATGGACGCTCTTATAACCAACTTCCATCTGCCCGAAAGTACACTTATAATGCTTGTTTCGGCATTTGCGGGTTACGAAAATACAATGAACGCCTATAAAACCGCCGTGCAAGAAAAATACAGATTTTTCTCTTTCGGCGATGCAATGTTTATTTATTAGGAGATTTTATGTTTAAACTTTTAAAAACCGAGGGTAATGCAAGGCTCGGCGAGCTTCATACAAACAGAGGAACGGTAAAAACCCCCGCTTTTATGAATGTTGCCACACAAAGCGCGATAAAGGGCGCGGTTGCCCCCGAAGACATCGAAAAAATCGGCTGTCAGGTAATGCTCTGTAACACCTATCATCTGCATATAAGACCGAGCGATACCCTTATAAAGGAATGCGGAGGACTTCATAAGTTTACCACCTGGTCGGGTCCTATTCTTACCGATAGCGGCGGCTTTCAGGTCTTTTCGCTCGCCAGCCTTCGCCATATTACCGAGGAGGGCGTAACCTTTGCTTCACACGTGGACGGCAGACGTATTTTTATGGGTCCGGAGGAAAGTATGCAGATACAGTCAAACCTCGGCTCAACGATAGCAATGGCATTTGACGAATGTGTTGAAAACCCTGCCGAATACACCTATGCCAAAGAATCCTGTGCGAGAACAACCCGCTGGCTTAAACGCTGTATGGCGGAGATGAAAAGGCTTAATTCTCTGCCCGATACCGTAAATCCCGAGCAGATGCTTTTCGGTATAAATCAGGGTTGCACATATAACGATTTGCGAATAGAACATATGAAAGAAATAGCCGAGCTGGATTTGGACGGCTACGCCGTAGGCGGTCTCGCGGTAGGCGAACCCACCGAGGTTATGTACGATGTTCTCGATAATGTTGTTCCTTTCGCTCCGAAGGATAAAATCCGTTATCTTATGGGAGTTGGAACACCGTGTAATATACTTAACGGCGTTGAAAGGGGAATAGACCTTTTCGATTGTGTAATGCCGAGCCGAAACGCGCGGCACGGTCACGTTTTCACATCGGCAGGTATAATCAATATCAATAATCAGAAGTATGACCGCGATTTAAAACCCATTGATGAAAACTGTAGCTGTCCCGCCTGCAAGAGATATTCGAGGGCATATATAAGGCATCTTCTCAAAAGCGGAGAAATGCTGGCTTCGCGTTTGCTTGTTCTTCATAATCTGTATTTTTACAATCACCTTATGGAGGATATAAGAACGGCACTCGAAAACGGAAATTTCGCGCAGTTTAAGAAAGAAAAGGAAGAAATTCTCGGCAGAAGAATATAATTGATAAATATTTCTTGCTTTTTTCCCAATATTTAGTTATAATATCAGTAATGAATTTTTGGAGGTTAAAAAAAATGAATTTAGTTTCTTTGATGGCAACTGCCGCAA
>JAGHTJ010000034.1 GCA_018065375.1 Candidatus Equinaster intestinalis
GTGTAAGAGTCTCTCGGATAGCGTTCAACAAGAACTTCCTTCATAAAGTTCTGGCTTTTTGAGCCGCAGTACATAATTGCGGTATCAAAATATGTAAAGCCGCGCTCCATAAAGATATCAACCATTTTTTTGAACTTTTCGATATCTACACTCGATTCGTCATTTTCGTTTGTAAGCGGCAAACGCATAAGACCGAAACCGAGTTTTTTATTCGCTTTATCAAAAATTTCCATATCAACACCTCGCCTTTTATTATACCATAAATTATATGAATGTCAAAGGTTGCAAATTATTTTAATTACAAATAGCATTTTTGTAGACAAACCGACAATATTGTGCTATAATCGTTAAAAACAAATGGGTTTTACACTAAAATTTCTCGGGAACGGAGGGTGAAACGGATGACTTCGGAAAGAGTTATCAATTCGGAAATCGGGCTTAACAGCTGCGGCGTTCAAAGCCTGTTTGACCGCGATTATCATGTTATTCGCTCGAGAATCGACTATACGGTTATGTATGTTTCAGCAGGAAAAGCGTGCGTTTATATTAACGGTGAGCCGCACTATGCACTGCCGGGTGATGCAATTCTTTTTTTGCCGGATGCAAAGCAAGAATATACATTTTTAGCCGAGGATAAGGGCGTAAACCGATGGATACATTTCAGCGGAAGTCTCTGCTCCAAGCTCGGTGACACGCCGCTCAGAATCGTTCATATAAACGACCGCCGGGTTTTCGAGAGTGAATTTGATGCGCTTATTAATGCTTACTACGGGCATTCGGATGAACGCGAGCTTCTATTAAACGGTTATCTTACGGTGCTTTTGGCGAGATTGATTGAGAACATCAAAACCGTTCAGAACGATTCCGCAGTTTCCGAGCAGAGAATGGCGGATGTTTTGGATTACATCGGGAACAATGTTTGCGGCAGCATAGATTGGAACATCTGCGCAAACATCTGCTGCATTGGGCGCGACCGCTTTAACCATGTTTTCAAAACAAAAATGGGCATTTCACCGATGCAGTACCACAAGAGACTGCGCATTGACTATGCGAGAAAGCTCTTAACCGATTCGGCAATTACTGTCAGCGAATGCGCGGCGGCGCTCGGCTACTCGGATATAAACTATTTTTGCCGCCTGTTCAGAAAAGAAACGGGACTTTCCCCATTGGAATACAAAAAAGCAAATACAAAGAAAAAATAAAACGGGTTTAGGAGCGTTCTCATAAGGATGTTTTCGGAACACGGTAGGGGCGAACTGTGTTCGCCCGCGGGAGACCGCAGGTCTCCCCTACGGATACACATATAAATATCGGCAAAGGACTCGTTTTCTCTGCCGATTTGTGATATAACGGGATCAACAAAAAGTCTCCCGGAGGGAGCCTTAGAATGCGCGCAACCTTAGGGGTGTGGGCTTTGCCCTATGCCTTTGTAATACAAAGGCGAAACTGGCGATAAAACAGAGAGATAAATAAGAATTTGACGAAAGGAGTTATTTCATGAGCAAAATAATCGAACAACTAACAGATAGTGAGTTTCTTTACCTCCAGCCGTGGTTTTACAATAACAAATTGGCTTTAAGATGTGAGTTGGGAATTGGCGAAGATGATTACATGGAGAATGCTTTCTCCAGAGCTATACAAATTGCAAATGTTTTGTTTGCAAACAGAAAAATTGATGTAGCGTTTTTTCATCAATATTTTGATTCCGATGGCTCCGTGCAAGTTGCTGGAGATTTTACATTGAAGATTGCTGAAAAAGTTAACCTCAACAAAAATTTACTTATTGCTGTGGGTGATATTGATGATGATATATCTGCTGTAATAAGATGCATTTCATACGATATTGATTTCACTACCCTGGAAAGCATCTTGAAAAGTCAAATATATTGCCAAGTCAATCCGTTGGTAAGCTTTGTTTCTCTGGAAAACCAGTGCATTTTTTCCGTTTACGATGATAGAGGCTGCGATATAGTGTTTTTCAGCAATGAAAAATATAAAGAGTTTTACATAAAATTGGAGAAATATTTCTTGGATTATGATCGAGAAAAAATGAGAGAGACATTTGAGTCGATATAACTTTTGTCAATTAGATAAATTCCAATTTGTCGAACAGAATAAAGTAACCCCTGACAGACCTTTCAAAATCTGTCGGGGGTTACTATTTGTTTACAGCGCGGCAAATTCTGCACCTTACGAGTAAACTTCCTTATGAGAAGGAGCCTTTGCCCGTTTAATTTTTTATTACAGTTTGATTTCAAAATTATTTTTGCCCTCATCAATGTTAAAACAAACCGTTTTCTTTGTTTTGCCGATAATAATATCGGCTTCATAGTCCCCTAAAAATCCGCGGAAGCTCAGTTTGCCGTTTTGCGGCTTGGCATTAAGCTCGGTATGCCACTCTTTATGAATAAGATTGTAAAGCGCTTTATAGGCGGGTTTTTCGCTCATATCAAAGCGCAGGAATCCGCCGTAATACGCATTTTCGCCGGATTCCATATCGCCGGGCTCAGCCCAAGCGGCGTAGCCGTCCACCAAATTCCAATAAATAATTGCTTCCATACTCGGGTGGCTGAAAAATACTTTATACAAATTACATAAAAGCACCGCCTGAACAGCCTCGTCCTCAATGTCGTTGCTGAATGCGGGAATTGTCATTTCGGTAATCTGCTCTTTAAGGCCTAAAGCGGAATAGCAGTCCATAAGCTTATTGAGAATAACGGGGTTATAAAACCGCTCCGCAGCCTCTACCTCGACTTTTCGGGTAAAAAAACCGTGGAACTGCATACCTACCGAATCAAGATGTATGTTTCCGGAATTGAGCAGCCTTTCGATTTGCATATAGTAAAAGGTGCGGTTATTATAAACCTCGGGAGCCCAGATATTAAAATCGTTTATTATAAGGCGGTTATTAGGAAAATACTTATCGGCGGTTTTATAGCTCCAGTCAACAAAATCATCTTCGCTGAAAAATGCCGAACCGTTATCGCGGCGCTTAAGTGTTTCGTTTGTAACCTCAAAGCTCGGAATAACATCAGCATAGCGTTTTGCTATCTCGGCAAACCGTTTTTCATACTCCAATTTTATTTCTTCTACCGAAGCACCCTCCAACCATTTCGGCAGAAAATCATCATAATTAAGGCAATGGCACTTGGGCTCAATGTTATGCTCCTTGCAATATTCAATGCATAGGTCGGGTGACGGGCGACGGTAAACCTTAGGCGAATTTTTAGCATAGCGGGGTTTACCCTTTTCGGGCTCCAGATCACTCCAATAAAACGGAATTGTAGCCAAGTTGAAAAGCTTGGCAAACTTTTTGCGATAGATTTTATTCTTTTCCGAAGTTTCGAGCTCGTCCAACATAAATATATTTGCACCAAATTTGAATTTGTGATTTACCTGCCTTATTTTAACAGCAGCATTTTTAAGTAAATCAGCGTCGCCGACAAGTGAAATTACGGCATCGTTTTTGCGGTACTTTTCAATGTTGGCATCTGCCTGCTTTTCCCATTGACCGTTATTTTCGTTAAAAAATCTGAATACATCTTCTTTTCTTGACATATAAAGCCCCCCCTTTACTGTTAATATATTGCAGTCCACTGCTTTTGTAAATACTATAATCAGCAAAAAAGGTTTGATTTTTAACACTGCTTTGTGATATTATATTCTCGGTGATAAAATATGTTAAACGAGCATAATTCAATACTGCAGTTATTGGATGTTCTGGACATAAAATACGAGAACAATACCATAGCTTTGGGAAAAGAGCGTACTTTTTACGCTGTTTCGCTGAGAAAACGCGCGAAAACCAACATTGTTTCGAAAAGCGGTGAGCTGAATCTCGGGGACCGCTCACTTGTTTTGTTTCCGCCCAACACGCCATACACCCGCAAAAGCACCTACGACGATATGATAGTTCTGCATTTTTATTCCTCGCTCAATATTGCCGATAAAATCAATGAAATTAAAGATTTTAACTATGATTTTATGCTTGAAAAGTTTGAAAAAGCGCTATCGGTCTGGAATAGTTTTTCTGTTGAAAGATATTATAAGGCAAGCGCCATTCTTTATGAAATCATTGCCGAGATATATAAAAATTCGAACAAGCAAGGTTATTCCGAAAAAATGCTCAAAGCCATACATTACATTAAAGACAACCTGCACAACCCCGATTTTTCGGTAAACGATATTGCGGCGCACCTTAACATCTGCCCAACCGCTATGCGGACTTTGTTCCACAACGAAGCCGGCTGCTCACCAAAGCAGTTTGTAATAAACACCCGTATGTCCGAGGCGCTCTCATTGCTGAACGGCGGCTATTTAACAATAACACAAATTGCAGAAAATCTCGGTTTTTCCGACCAAAAAAATTTTTCCACCGCATTCAAAAAGCATTTCGGCTATTCTCCGTCCAAGCAAAAGTATAATTATTGAAAATGCCTCCCTTGCCTAAAGGGTGATTCCCCACGGTGTGGGGAAATGTCGCGAAGCGACAAAGGGGACGGGCTCCTGTTAGGAGGGGGACCGCTTGCGGTGGAGGGATATTTTATATTCTGCTATACCAATAAATTGACCAATTATTTCACAGCGCAGAATATATTGAAATCCCCTCGCCAACTTCGTTGGCC
>JAGHTJ010000155.1 GCA_018065375.1 Candidatus Equinaster intestinalis
AGCTTAAATATCATTTTGTCGCAAGAAAAAAATTGTTGTAATTTATACTAAAAAATGGTATAATATCTTATCTAATAAATTTACGGAGGAATATTATGAAAAAGACATTTTGGCAGCGCCTTAAAGAGGTAGGCCCCGGCGCAGTAGTTGCGGCGGCATTTATCGGTCCCGGTACCGTTACCTCTTGCTCACTTTCGGGCGCAAATTACGGATATGCTCTTTTATGGGCAATTCTCTTTTCCACAATTTCGGTAATCATTATGCAAAGTATGGCGTCCCGCCTCGGCATTGTTACGGGCAAGGGCCTCGGTGAAGCTCTCCGCGAGAAGTTCACCGGTAAGGCAAGCCGTATAATTCTTGCCGTTTTGGTTATAGCGGCAGTATTTATAGGCAATGTTGCTTATGAAACTGGTAACGTTTCGGGCGCGGCTCTCGGCTTGCAGGCTACAAACAGCGCTTGGATTGATAATTCAACCGTAAAAATAATCCTTGCGGTTATTATCGGCGTTGTTGCATTCGGCCTTTTGTTCAGCGGAAGCAATAAGTACATAGAAAAGATACTCACCGGTCTTGTTGTAATAATGGGTATTTTGTTCCTTATCTGCGCTATCGCGGTAAAACCCGATTGGCTCGAAGTATTAAAGGGCTTGTTTGTTCCCACGGCTCCCGAATCGAAGGACGGTACACCCTCCTGGATGACCATTGCGGCGCTTATGGGTACAACGGTTGTTCCGTATAACATTTATCTGCACGCTTCTTCTTCGGCTAAAAAATGGAATAATCCTGAAGAAGATATTAAAACCTCCAACCTCGATTCCATTCTGGCTATCGGTCTCGGCGGTATAATTTCTTTGGCAATCATCGTTTGCGCATCTGCCTGCAAATCGGCTCAAGGCGCAGATTTTGTAATTAAAAACGGCGGAGATATGGCATTATCCTTAAAGCCGCTTCTCGGCTCTTGGGCAACTACCATCTTCGGTATCGGTCTTTTTGCGGCGGGCTTCTCTTCGGCTATCACCGCTCCTCTTGCCGCGGCTTACGCTACAAGCGGAATTTTAGGCTGGGGCGAAGATATGAAGAAATGGCGCTTCAAAATTATCTGGATGATAGTTTTGGCATTCGGTATTGTTGCCACCTGCACTTTGGGTGCTTCCCCGCAGGAGATTATTCTCTTTGCCCAGGCGGCAAATGCTATCCTCCTGCCGATTACCGCAGTATTGCTTTTGATAGTTTCAAATGATAAGAAGCTTATGGGCAATTACAAAAACGGTATTGTTATAAATATTCTTGCTGTTATAGTAATCGGAGTTTTCCTCTTTATTGCCGCAAGAAATATGACTGCGTTTGTTGACAGCGCAAAGGCATTGTTCAATAAATAATTTATAAAATTTATGCAAATAAAAAAGCGCAAGTCAGGGTTTTTCTCTGACTTGCGTTTGCAGGTTATTATATGGGAGATTTTTAAATGTTTAAAGTAGACCTCAATGCAGATTTGGGAGAGAGCTTCGGCGCATACACAATCGGTATGGACGCCGATGTTTTAAAATTCATCACAAGCGCCAATGTTGCCTGCGGTTTTCACGCGGGCGACCCGGTTGTTATGCAAAAAACCGTAGCTTTAGCGGCGCAAAACGATGTTGCCGTAGGTGCTCATCCGGGTTATCCCGATTTAATGGGCTTCGGCAGAAGAAATATGAATATTTCGCCCGATGAAGCAAAGGCATATATCAAATATCAGGTTGGCGCGCTTCTTGCCTTTACCAAGGCGCAGGGCATAAGATTACAGCACGTAAAACCCCACGGCGCTTTTTATAACAACGCGGCGGTAAACGAAAAGCTTGCTCTTGCGATTTGCGAGGGTATTTACGAGGTGGATAAGGACCTCATTATGCTCGGTCTTGCAGGAAGCAAACATATCGAAGCGGCAAAGCAGGTAGGCCTTAAGGTTGCAAGTGAGGTTTTTGCAGACCGCGGTTATATGGATGACGGTACACTTGTTCCGCGCAGTATGCCGGGGGCTATGATACACGACAGAAACGAAGCAATAAAGAGAACTATCCGTATGGTAAAGGAAGGCAAGGTTGAAACGGTAACCGGAAAGGTTATAGATATAACTGCCGATTCAATCTGTGTTCACGGTGATAACCCCGATGCCATAGGCTTCGTAAAGGAAATTAAGGAGCGCCTTGAAAAAGAGGGCGTAACCGTTACAAATATAGCAAACGTAATTAACAAATAAGGAAGAAATAAATGGATTATCCGCAAATTAAAATCACCGGCGATACTTCGGTGGCAATACTTTTCGGCGATGAAATAAGTGAAGAAATAAATACAAAAATTCGTGCTTTTGATGCGGCCTTAAGTGAGGAGCAGATAGAGGGCGTTTATGAAACCGTGCCTACCTACTGCACCCTTACCATTCATTATGCCCCCGAAAAGATACGTTTTAATGAGCTTCGCGAAAAGCTTGAAAAGCTGCTTGCCGTTGCTCATAAGGCTCAAAAAATGAATACCGTAATTATGGAAATACCGGTGCTTTACGGCGGTGAATACGGTCCGGACCTTGAATATGTTGCAGAGCATAACTCGCTTACACCCGAAGAGGTTATAAAAATCCACACCGGCGCGGAATATCTTATTTATATGCTCGGTTTTACTCCCGGATTTTCCTATATGGGAGGAATGGACGAGCGGATTGCAACTCCGCGTCTTAAAACTCCCCGCGTGCTTATTCCTGCGGGCAGTGTCGGTATTGCCGGCAAGCAGACCGGCATTTATCCGATAGATTCTCCCGGAGGCTGGCAGCTTATAGGAAGAACTCCGGTGCGGCTTTATGATTCCGAGCGAGACACACCGATTTTGCTCGATGCGGGCCTTCATGTAAAATTTGTTCCGATAGATGAAACGGAATATAACAGAATTTTAAATAAAGTAGAGCAGGGAAAATATCACTGTCATACCTACATAAAGGAGGACGAGTGATATGGGAATTATGTTTCATT
Source organism: Candidatus Equinaster intestinalis (assembly GCA_018065375.1). The sequence goes on from JAGHTJ010000155.1 coordinate 3,003, forward strand.
CGGGAGGACTTTTAACTACCGTTCAGGATGCCGGCAGACGAGGTTATCAGCGATACGGTCTCGGTGTTTCGGGCGCGGTTGATGTTCACTCCTACGTATATGCAAATATTCTTGTTGGCAATATTTATAATGAAGCGGTGCTCGAGGCTACCCTTGTAGGTCCAGAAATAGAGTTTACCTCCGATTCGGTAATTGCCGTTACGGGTGGAGACCTTTCACCCGCGATAAACGGTAAGAAATGCGAAATGTATAGAGCGCTTGCCGTAAATAAGGGCGATGTGCTGTCTTTCGGCGAGGTAAAATCGGGTTGCAGAGCCTATATTTCATTTGCGGGGGGACTGGCGATAACCCCCATTATGGGAAGCCGCTCCACCTACATAAAGGCACATCTCGGCGGATATGAGGGCAGAAAGCTCCAAAAGGGAGACGAAATTGCCTTCAGAAAACCCTATGCCAGACCGAAAAATATAGAAAAACGCTTTATGGAGCCGCAGAAGTTCGGCGGTGAATATACCGTGAGAGTTCTTATGGGTCCGCAGGAGGAAAGCTTTACCGATGCGGGCATAGAAACCTTTTTAAATAATCCGTATAGCGTTACTAATAATTTTGACCGTATGGGCTACCGCCTTACGGGACCGAAAATCACCCACGTTACGGACGGTAATATTATTACTGACGGTATAACCTTCGGTGCAATTCAGGTGCCCGATACCGGGGAACCGATAATAATGCTTTCGGATAGGCAAACCACCGGCGGCTATGCAAAAATTGCGAGCGTTATCAATGTTGATATGCCCTTTGTTGCGCAGTGCAAGGCGGGGGATAAGATACATTTTATAAAAACCGATATTGAAACAGCACAGAATGATTTTTGCGCCCAGATAGAAAAGTATCAGCGCTTAAAGGAATATTTTGATGCGGATTTTGCGGCAGAGCCCGTTAAAAAAGGCGTAAAAAAATATGAGGTTGTGCTGTCGGGAAACACTTACAACGTTACGGTAGAAAGGGTTGAATAGTATGCAGAAATTTGATATTACACCTTACGTGAATATGAAGCCTGCCGAGGTAAGAGAAAAAATCAGAAGCGGCGAAATCAATTTTCCCACGGCGGGTATGGCAGCGGGATACGCCCAGGCAAACCTCGTAATACTGCAGGGCGAATATGCAAAGGATTTTGAGGAGTTTTGCAAGAAAAATCCCTTTCCGTGCCCCGTGCTTGAAATTATCCGCGAAAACCCCTTTACCCACGATATGGGAGAGGGCGGAAATATAGTAACCGATATTCCGGAATATTATATTTACCGTAACGGCGTTCTTACCGAAAAGGTAAACGATGCGAGTGAATTTTGGCAGGACGATTTTGTAGGTTTTCTCATAGGTTGCAGTTTTTCCTTTGAAGAAACCCTTATGAAAGAGGGTATCGAGGTTCGTCATATAGCCCAGGGCAGAAATGTACCTATGTATAAAACGAACATCGAAACCAAAAAGGCGGGTCCGTTTTTCGGCCCTATGGTTTGCAGTATGAGACCTATGACTCCGGAAAATGCACAAAAAGCATACGATATAACCGTAAAAATGCCGAATGTTCACGGCGCGCCGGTGCATATCGGAGACCCCGAGAAGCTCGGAATTAAGGATATTATGAAACCCGATTACGGCGATGCGGTGGATATTTACGAAAACGAGGTTACGGTTTTCTGGCCCTGCGGTGTAACACCCCAGGCGGCAGTAGAAAATGCCAAACCGCCCATCGTTATAACCCATTCACCGGGACATATGTTCATTACAGATATTAAAAACTGCGAACTTAATGATTATCTTGAAAGTAAGAAAAATAAGTAAACAGAAGACCTCCGAATTTTAAATTCGGAGGTCTTTATTGTGGAGTTAGTATGGGATTGCGTCCTCGACATTCCGCCGGTTTTTAATGCAATTTATATATTCGTTATAAAAAGCACAATACCCGAAAGAATAAGTATAACGTAAATTATCTTTAAAAATGTTTCTTGTTTTACTTTTTTGGTGAGCACGCCGCCAAGCCAAACGGCAAAAAATGTGGGCAGAATACATATACCGGTCATTTTAAGCACCGGAGCTGTCATCATACCGTCAATAAAATATGTGATAATCATAACGGTATTTATTATTGCCCAAACGGCGTTTACAGTCGCTCTGAATTCGCGTTTTTCGGGGAGCCGTGCTACGCTGTAAACCGCCAAAAAACTGCCGCCCGAAACGAAAAGTCC
>JAGHTJ010000002.1 GCA_018065375.1 Candidatus Equinaster intestinalis
GAATACACTAAAGGCGTTTTCCGATTTGGAAATTTACCGAATAAAGGCGGAAAATGCCGCCGCGGGTACGAAATGCACGAATATTACCGAGGCAAAAGAGATGCTCGAATCAATCGGAGAAGTATCCTCCGGTGAAAATCCGACAAAGCTAAAAGAGCAGTTTGCGGCGACCTCGGAGCAAAAGGCAAGGCTCGAAAACCGCCTTACCGAGCTTACCACTCGGGCAAAAACGGCATTTGGGGAGATTAAAACTCCCATCGAATACGAAAAAGAGGTTGCCGAAATAAACGAAAAAATAGCCCTTCAAAAGCAGTATTACGAAAGGCTGAAAACGGTTGAGGAGCTCCTTTTAAAGGCATCTGCACAGCTTCGCAGAAATTTCAGCGGAGCGCTCGAGAGCCGAACCCTTGAAATATTTTCGGGAATAACCGGCGCCAGATATACCGATGTTTCGGTTTCAAAAAATTTCGATATAAATTTGCAAAATGATACCGATTTCGGCGCACATAATGCCGGCCTGCTTTCGCGCGGTACTGCCGACCAGGCATATTTCGCGCTTCGCCTTGCACTTTCGGAAATGATCGGCAAGGAAAACGGCGGACTGCCGATATTCCTTGATGACGTTTTTTCGCAGTATGACGATAAAAGGGAGGCCGAGGGCTTTAAATATCTGCGCGATTATTCGAAAAACGCCCAGATTGTTTTCTTCACTTGCCACGGTGAAGACAGGCGTAATGCCCAAAACAGCGGAGCAAATGTTATTGAAATGTAAAATAAGATAAGTTAAGGGAGGGCGTTGCCCTCCCGGTTTTTTTCGATCATATAATATTTCGGCGGGCGGTGGCAAGGCGAAGCCTTGCCTTTTGTGTTTTGCCTTGGCAAAACACAATCCGCCTTTCGCGTAGCGAAAGGCAATCGCCCGCCGCACAAAAAAATTCACATCAGCATTCTCATTTTTTCGAGTGCGGCTTTTTCGATTCTCGAAACATACGAGCGTGAAATACCGAGCTTTTGGGCGATTTCGTGCTGTGTCAGCTCTCGCATACCGCCCACACCGTAGCGGTAGCAGATTATTGTTTTTTCGCGGTCGTCAAGGGCGCTGTTTAATATCACCTTCAGCTTTTGCAGTTTTAATTTTGTGTCGATTTCCTCTACAACATCGCTTTCATCGGCAATAATATCAATGAGAGTCAGGGTGTTGCCGTCCTTGTCGGTGTCGATAGGGTCGCTTATGTATACGTCCTGCGCCGATTTTTTAAGGGAGCGGAAATACATAAGTATCTCGTTTTCTATGCAACGCGCGGCATAGGTTGCAAGACGTATGCTTTTATCCGGCTTAAAGGTTGAAATTCCCTTGATAAGACCTATTGTACCTATGGAAATCAGGTCTTCGTTCTCATCGTTTGCGGTGTAATATTTTTTAACTATATGGGCTACCAGCCGTAAATTGTGCTCGATAAGCTCCGATTTTGCCGCTTGGTCTCCGTCACTCATTTTTTGCAGAAGCTCCTCCTCCTTTTTCGCCGAAAGCGGCGGCGGGAATGCGCCCGAAGGAGTTGTGTGCAGGGCAAAATAGAAAACGGACGAAGCAATTTTAATAAGTAACTGCCAAAACAAAATAATCCCCTCTTTCCGTAATATATATGGCAAAAGGGGATTGTCTTATAAGGGGAGAACTTTATAATTTAATCCGAAAACCGATTTTGCCGAAGGCATTTAATAATTGACAAATTGGATAAAAGTGGTATAATTATTAAGTATTGTTTACAATCGGGAAAGTGTAGTTAAAGCGGTAAGCTTCTATATGAACACCTTCCGATATTTTAAAGCAAAAACAGGAGGAATTAAAATGACAACTGCCCTTTGGATTATCCTGGCGGCAATCATAGTTTATATGATTATGATGCTGGTAGTCGGCTTTAAGGTGGCCGATAAGAATAAGACCTCGAGCGATTTCTTTCTCGGCGGACGTTCACTCGGTCCGTTGGTAACGGCGATGAGTGCGGAGGCCTCCGATATGAGCGGCTGGCTCTTGATGGGATTGCCTGCCGTTGCAATGATGGGAGGACTTGCAGAAGCCAGCTGGACGGCTATCGGTCTTGCAATAGGTACATATATAAACTGGCTCATTGTTGCAAAAAGACTTCGTATTTACAGCCATAGAATTGATGCTTTCACCATTCCCGATTTCTTCGCAAAAAGATTCGGCGATAAAAGCAGAGTTCTTACAACCGTTGCGGCGCTTTTCATAATCGTATTCTTTATTCCCTATACCGCATCGGGCTTTGCGGCTTGCGGTAAGCTTTTCTCCTCACTTTTCGGTATGGATTATATGCTTGCCATGGTAATAAGTGCGGCGGTTATAATCATTTATTGCACATTCGGCGGATTTTTGGCGGCATCAACTACCGACTTTATTCAGTCTATAATTATGACAATCGCCCTTTTCGTGGTAGTAGGCTTCGGCGAGGGAATTGTAGGCGGCTTCGATAACGTTTTTGCAAACGTTAAGAACCTCGAAGGCTTTACAGACCTCTTTAAGGGTCACGATGTAGTAAACGGTGTTGCCATGAGCTACGGCGCTCTGCCGGTTGCATCTACCCTTGCATGGGGTCTCGGATATTTCGGTATGCCCCATATTCTTCTCCGCTTTATGGGAATTGCCGATGAAAAGAAGCTTAAAACCTCACGCCGCGTTGCGAGCGTATGGGTTGTTATCTCGATGGCGATTGCCATTGTTATCGGTGTTGTAGGTTATTCGCTTATGCAAAGAGGAGTTCTTCCGACCTATGCTGATGCTTCGGCGGCGGAAACCATTATAGTTGATATTGCAAAATATTTGAGCAAATACGGCTGGGTAGCGGCATTCACCGGCGGTATAATTCTTGCGGGAATTCTCGCATCTACTATGTCAACCGCAGATTCACAGCTTCTTGCGGCGGCATCAAGCATTTCTCAAAACCTGGTACAGGAAACCTTCAAGGTAAAGCTGAACCCGAAAAAATCAATTATTCTTGCGCGTATTTCGGTTATTGCCATTTCGATAATTGCAATAGCTCTCGCTCGCGACCCGAACAGCTCGGTATTCCGTATAGTATCCTTTGCCTGGGCGGGCTTCGGCGCGGCATTCGGACCGATTATTCTCTGCGCACTCTTCTGGAAGCGCACCAATAAATACGGCGCAATCGCAGGTATGATTTCGGGCGGTGCGATGATATTCATTTGGAAATTCATAATCCGCACGGCATTTGCGGGAACAATCCTCGATATATACGAGCTTTTGCCGGCATTCATTTTAGGACTTATCGTAACAGTTGTAGTAAGCCTGCTTACAAAAGCCCCTGAAAAGGAAATTACGGACGAATTTGAAACTGTTAAAAAACTGGTAAAAGAATAATTTATAAGCAGTAATAAAATCACCGCCTCTGCCAATCGGCAGAGGCGGTAACTTTTTATGATTACATATTTTGACTTGATACTAAATCGGCGATAAAATCATCAATAATATTCTTCTTTACGTGTTGCATTACAACGATATGGGAGAGCTCGCCGCCGTATTCGGGGAGAAAACCGTTTGCAAGTGAATATTTCTGACGTATCCACTCGGGCGGACGCTTGAAAAATACCGTGTTGCTGTAGGGCATGTGCCATGCGGGATAACCGATTTCATCAAATTTTTCCTGAAGATATTTTGTGTTTTTCAACATCGAATCGGCTTCTTTTTCAAAAGCATCATATCCCATGTGCTGTAAAATCCAATAAAATTTAAGCGGTGCCACAGCACTTCTTGAACAACTGATCAGCGGCATATCATTATTGAGATATTCTACCTTTGCCGCCTGTTGTGCCGCCAGAACATCTTTTCGGCTCAAAAACAAGCCGCACGGCTCATCAATACCGAAAAACTTATGACCGCTGATGGCGATGGAATCGTAGCCCTGCTTTTCCATATTAACCAAATCTTTATATTCGGTAAAGGGGAAATATCCGCCGAATAATGCGCCGTCAAGATGCTTATAAACGGCAATCGGTTTTACCTCGTCCAATACCTTTTGAATGGCGGCCTGGTCGTCTGTTGCTCCCATAAAAGTAGATCCGATTGCAAAAACAATCAGCGCCGGTCTGGACGGGTCCAAATTTTTCCGTAATGATTCGGGGTCCATACGGCCTTGCTTGTCGTAATCAATCATTCGGGTTTCAAGGTTTTGAACATCACATAAACGAGAGGAAGAATAATGGGCTTCCTTGGAAATATAAACGAGTGGGAGCATACCGGTTTCCTTTTGAAGCTTTTTCGCACCAAAATAAATTCCGTGCATATTTCCGTCCGTTCCGCTGTTTGTAACAAAGCCCCATTCCTTACCTTCGGGAATGCCGTACAACCGCGAAAAGGTCTGAATAACTTCTCTTTCAATCAAGGTGGCATTTAACAGTAACTGTTCATCGTCAAAGGGATTTCCGACATTATTGGTTGCAATATCACACAGTCCTGTTTTGGCGTACCATTCACCGAATCCTGCCATATTCGGAGATTGACAAACGGGATACCCGATGCAATAATCCACCTTGTTGTAGAATGCTTTTACAAGATATATCAGTCGTTCTTCAACTTCCATTTTTGAATCCTC
>JAGHTJ010000179.1 GCA_018065375.1 Candidatus Equinaster intestinalis
ATGACAGATACGCCCCCTGCCGCGCTTCCCAAAATAAAGGCATTTTCAAGCACTGCGAAACCTACACCCACGAGCATTGCGCTTTCAAGCAAGGTTCGTTTATCGGGTTTAAAAACAAATGCAAAAAACAGTATTGGCAGTGCCTTAAAAAATTCCTCAAAAAGCGGTGTTAAATTAGCGGTGAAAAAATGCAGGTTAAACGGCAGAATTTTAACAAATATACCGTTAAATTCACCGCAGAAAAGGCAAACCGTAGTACCCACGAAAAGAAACGCAAGCAATGTTCTCGCCTTGCCTTTACAAACAAAAATGCTCATTATAAGGGGTGCGGCAAAGCTGATAAAAAGAATTAAATTCAGATTTCCCATTGCTTCGCCCCCCGAACTGCAAAAATTACGAGCAAAAGCACCGAAACAGACATAACTACCGAAAGGATACCATCAAGCACCAAATCACCGTAAACCGCAAGTGCCGCTACTATTCCGTTCAGCAGATAAAAAACGAGCGCGAAAATATTGCAGGGTTTTGTTGCCCGCAAAAAGCCGTTTGAATCAATCGGCAGGAGGATATGTTTTAAATTATAATAGGAAGCCGGAACGGCAGGCAAAAGCACCGCCGCGCCCACTACGGCAAAAAACATATCATATTTTTTCCACACGAAAAAGGTGGCAACCGCCAATCCGCCGGTAACAACAGGTGCTATAAGAGAAAGCAACTGTATTTTTTTATCGGTTTTACCTTCTGTTACGATTTTATCTATTGCGCCGAGGTTTGCCGAAAGCAAAAAGAGGTTGCAACCGAAAACGCCGAGCATATTTATACTGACGTTTTCCTGGATATTACACCAAATATTTACAAACAGAGACATCTGCTCTATCGCAAAACAACCTGCCGCACAAACTAAAATCTGCAAATACAGCGGTTTTCCCTTTTTAAAGAGTTTTGCGGCGCCGAATCCGAAAGCGAATGCCGCTATCGCAAACGACACAATAAAATATATCATTTCATTCATTGCTCTGCTTTTTCTTCGTTTTCAGGTTTTTTTGCCGTAGATTTCTTCTTTCTGCCGATAAAGAAGCCTATAATGCCGAAAACAACTGCCACCGCTATAAGAATTACAATCGTTAAGCTTCCGTTTGAAAGTACAGTTCCGACAATATACGGATATAAACGCATACCGCACTCGGGGCAGGCAAAAATGTTATTATGAAATTCGTTTTTACAGGTATTTCCGCAAACCGTACACTTACCGCCGTTATATTTATGACCGTTCTTTACGCATATAAAAGAACCGCAGACTTTACATTTTTGGGTTTCACTGTCAAATTCTTCGTGCAGGCATTTAAGTCCGCAGCGTCTGCAGACACCGTTTTCGTAACGGTGAGTATGTGAATTATCAACGGCATTACAATATGTGCAAATACCTTCCTTGTATGTATGCTCCGAATCTCCTGCTTCGCAAGCGTACAATCCGCATATTTTACAAATGTTGTTTTCGTATTCGTGTGTATGTGAACCGTTTATAATTACTGTATTTCCGATTACATTGACATTAACCTGCATTTCCTTCATATCGTACGCAAATCCCCTTGCCGTACCCTCTCTCGAAAATACAAAGCGCATACTGCCGTTAGCACCGACGTTAATATTTTTAATCCTTACCGATGACTCGATATTTCCGAAAAGCTTACCGTCTAATTGCAGGGTTCCTTCAACATAAAAAAATCCCCCTGTGATTTCAAGAGTTGCGCCGTCTTCAATAGTAAGTTTAGCGCCATAATCAATATCTGCAAACTCGGTCTTGATAACCGCACCCTTCTTGATAACAAGCTCTTTATCAACATTTATGAATTCGAGCTCCTGATTTCCGGTGAGTTCGCCTTCGTTTGACGGAAGAGGTTGAATTCCCGCTTCCACAACCTCCGCATTCGCCGGCAACACGGCAAGCGAAAAAATGAGCGCCAAAGTAACAACAACCGTAATAATTTTTTTCATAATTACATCTCCTATTTTTTATATGTTTTTTTCTTTTTGAAAATAAACATTGACAACATAAATCCGATAGCAACCCCTCCAACCGCCGTAATAATTGCAAGATTTCCGTGTGAGAGCACCGAAGCAGTTGAAGAAGCGTTTATCGTCATACCGCATTCGGGACATTTGCCGCTGTGGAATGTGTTTTGACATTCATAACTGCAAACGGTACATACGCCGTTTTCGTATTGATGCTCAAGCACACCTATTTCGCAACCCTTTACGCCGCAGTTACGGCAAACATTGCCAAAAAATTCGTGGTCTTTATGGTTTAATTCGCAATAGTTACCGTTACACGCGGTACAGAAACCGTTTTCAAAATTGTGGGAATGCGAATAAAAATTATAATAACCTTCAGAATCCCGCTTTATTACAACCTGATAGTCTCTTAAAAGGTCGGTGATTTTTTTCATTTCGCTTTCACCGCAGGTATAATCGAAAACACCGCCCGGCGAAATAGTAATCGAATGCATTACTTTAAATTCACTATCGGTTTTACCCGTAAATTTTCCCGCAATAATAAGCTTATCGGCAAGAATCTCATCAACCTGCAAGGTGGCACCCGCAGGCACTTCTAGGTTCTCCGCCGCGGCAAAACAATGAACATAGGCGGAAGAACCGTTTTGCAAATTGAGTTTTGCTTTTCTTTCGCGAATCTCAAGTTCTCCGTTTATTTTCAGATGAGAATTCTCTGCGACATTCACATTTCCGTAAAGCTCGGCATCAATTTTTACGGTTAATTCACTGCCGCTTTCAATCTTAACTGTTCCTTTGATTTTTGCCGAGCCGTTTACAATTAAACTTGATTTTTCTTTTAGTGTAAGGGTGCAATTTTCTGCTAATATAAGGTTTTCGCAAACGGTATCTTCGGTAATTTCAAGGTCGGTTGTTATACTCAAATCGGCGGTCTCGGCATTTGCCGAAAACGGTATAACAGCACAAAAAAACGTTAAGCAAAGAATAAGCATAAGAAATTTTTTCATAAAAATCCCCTCTTCTCAAGGTAATATTATCACACATTATGCATAAAATCAAGATAATATATTTTCGAAAATTGCATTGAATTAGGCGCAAAGTTATGCTATAATTCTTCAAAAGGAAGTATGTTTATGACAAAAGAAAAAACAAGACGGCTGGTGCTTGCCGCTCTTTTTCTTGCGATAGGTATGGTTTTACCCCTTATCACTTTACAGCTTAAGGAAATCGGAGATTCCCTTTTGCCTATGCATTTAGCAGTTATGCTCTGCGGAATTATCTGCGGACAGTATTACGGCGCGGCAGTAGGTTTTATCCTTCCTTTTCTGCGTGGAGTGATTTTCGGTATGCCGCCGCTTTATCCGAATGCCGTATGGATGGCATTTGAGCTTGCTACATACGGTTTTATAATCGGTCTGCTCTATAAAAAGTTACCCCTAAAAAACAATTTGCTGAAAATATATATTTCGCTTATTACTTCTATGATAGCAGGCAGAATTATCTGGAGCGTGGTAAAATCGGTTTTACTCGGAGTTGCGGGCAAAAGCTTTACCATTGCTCTTTTCTGGGCGCAGGGATTTGCTGATGCTATTCCCGGCATTATTTTACAGCTGATTTTAATTCCGATTATTATTCGGATAATAGAAAACTACGGCAAAAAAGGAGCATAAATTATGAAAGAAATATCTTTTCCCTACGGTAAGGAAAAAATGAGCTATTCGTTCAATCCGGACGAGCTCACAGGCGTTCTCGAATCCTCGATAGAAACCTACAAGCCTTCCTTATCCCCCGAGGAGCTTATTAAAGAGGCTCTCGAAAATCCCGTTGCAAGCGAAAAATTAAGTGTTTTGGCGCGCGGCAAGAACAAGGTTACAATTATTTCGAGCGACCACACCCGCCCGGTGCCCAGCCGAATAATTATGCCGCTCATTTTAAAGGAAATACGTGAGGGCAACCCCGATGCCGATATTACGATTCTTATTGCTACCGGCTGTCACAGAGGTACTACAAGCGAAGAACTGCGCACTAAATTCGGTGAGGAAATCGTAAACAACGAAAAAATATATATTCACGATTGCGATGACGAAAGTATGCTCGTAAACATCGGAAAGCTCCCCTCGGGCGGCGATTGTCTTGTAAACAAGCTCGCTTATGAAGCCGATTTGCTTGTTTCCGAAGGCTTTATCGAACCCCACTTATTTGCAGGCTACACCGGCGGCAGAAAGAGTATTTTACCGGGTGTTTCGAGCAGAAAAACGGTTATGTATAACCACTGCGCCCAGTTTATTGCAAGCGACAGAGCCCGCACCGGCATATTAGATGGCAACCCCATTCACAAGGATATGCTTTGGGC
>JAGHTJ010000076.1 GCA_018065375.1 Candidatus Equinaster intestinalis
ACCAAGCCAATAGTCGATTGATTGCACAGCTGCCTTATGGCTCATTCCTTTCAGCTCTGCAAAATAGGTAAGCTGATCAATGATAATCTTCTTCGGATACAGACCTCTTTCCTCGGGAAGATAGCCGATACCAATTTTGTTGTAATTGATGGGCTGACCGTCAATCAGCACTTCACCGCTGTTTGCAGGAAACACATCCATCAGAATACGTATAGATGTGGTCTTGCCGGCACCGTTTCTGCCAAGCAGTCCGAAGGCTTTGCCACCCTCAGCTTTGAATGAAACTCCGGTGAGGACTTTTTTCTCACCAAAGGATTTTTCTATGTTTTTGAGTTCCAATACCATTTTTTAACCTCCTAATAAAAAAGTGCGCAGCCAAAGCTACGCACCGAAAAACGTAGCCTGATCTGTTGCGACACAGTTCACTCCAAACAGGAAATGATATCAAGGCATACATTTTTACCAATAGTATGCCTGTTCAGAGTAATATTAAACTGTGTCGCATTTGTTATTATATCACAAAACAAAAAATAACGCAATACCAAACAAATGATATTGCTTTATGTGTTTGTAGTTGAAATAATAGATGTAGGTTTGTCAATGATGTATTACAAAATTATAAAACCTCGCCGTTGGTAATAAAAGCTTTAAGATAATCGGCAGGAGATTTCCAATTAAGAGGGCGCATAGGGAAGTTATTATACTTTCTATTGTGAACAGCAAGGTGCTTTTTGAAGTCATCAAATGAGTAAAAAGTATGGGTTGCATAAAAGTATTCGTTATCTTTTCGGTGCGAACGTTCAACTTTGCCGTTGTGTCTTGTTGTATAAGGGCGAATTAAATGATGCTCAATGCCACACTGTTTGAGGCTAGCCTCAAACAGTGTGGGCGTCCGCCGTTCTGACGGCAATAATCTCTTTGTAAACTCCGCACCGTTGTCTGTTTGAACGCATTTTATCGGGAACGGAAATGCTTTTATAAGATGTTCAAGGAATACGGCAGAGCTGTATGAACTGTGTTCTTCAAATGCCTCTAAATAGCGGAATCTTGAATATTCGTCTATGGCTGTATATTGGTAAAATTTTTGTCCTTTCGCATCACCGACAATACAAGCTGACGGAACAAATTTAACATCTATTTGTACCTTTTGCCCCGGATACTGCATTTGTTCATACGGTTTTGCTATATACTTTGTATTTGGAGGTTTTACCGCCATTTGTCCTTGTCGGCGTAACAGACGGTACAATCCCGTTACCGAGCGTGTATATCCTCTTTGGCGAAGTTTTACCCAAAATACCACTAATCCGGCGTTCATATTACGCTTTCGCATATCTGCAATTAGCTTTAATTCATCGGCGGTATGCTCGTTAGGGTGATGGTGCGGACGGTGCGACCTATCTGCTAACGATTGCAAAGTTCCGTCATATCTTTTAAGCCAACGATAGATATATTGTCGGTTTGTTTTGTATCTGATTGCTGCTTTTGTTACTCCATATTTTTGTGAATACAAAATTAATGCTTGACGATACCTCATATCTTGTGTTACAGTGTTCATGACGAATAGTTCTCCTTGTTGCTTTTTGTGTAGCAACTTAACTGTAACACATGGAGTCCTATTCGTCACTCTTTTTTTATTCGGACTGTAACACATCAATTGTAAACCTACATATGTGTTTGTAGTTGAAATAATAGAAATATTGCATTTTCATTGAAACTGATATATAATGAAAATATACTATATTTTGGATATTTGTCTATTAAAATAGATGTTAAAAAGTGCAAAGGAGAAAAAATATGCGTATTTTTATTTCTCATAGTAGTAACGATAAAGAGAGCTATTGCAATGCCATTGTAGATTTTTTAATTCATCAGGTGGGTGAATCATCGATTGTTTACGATGCTTTAACTTTTGAAGCTGGAGAAAAATCCATCGATGAAATTAATAGAACTTTAGATATTACTGATTTGTTTGTAATTTTGCTTTCCCCCAGTGCCGTTGAAAGTGATTGGGTTAAACGTGAATTAAAAGAGGCTCACAATAAACTTTCGGATCGTTCATTAAACAGAATTTATCCTTTAATTATAGATTCTAAACTTGAATATTCAGACGATAGAATTCCCGAATGGTTAAAAGAGTATAATTTAAAATATATTGCTCGTCCTAGAAAAGCAGCTAAACTTATAATTGAACGCGCAAAAGATGTTAATTGGTCACGACACCCAGATTTTCAAAATAGAAAAACTATATTTGTGGGCAGAAATGAACTCATAAATGAATTTGAAACAAGAATTGATAATTTTGAAGAGCCACCACTTAACTCATTCATAGTTAGTGGTCTACCCAATATTGGAAGAAAAAGTTTAGCTCGTCAATGCTTTATTAAAGGTACAATCATCCCGCAATACTATGAATTTCCTACCATCTCCTTGAGTTATCAAGAAAGTATTGAGGACTTCATTATTAAACTAAACGATCTAGGTTTCACTGATGATAAGGCAATACTTAACTTGGCTTCAAAATCGATGGATGAAAAAATTGAATGTGCCACATTTTTATCCAAAGAGATTAGTAAGATTTCTGAAATTGTTTTAATTAAAGATGATGGTTGCATTGTAGATTATCGAGGAAATTTATCAGAGTGGTTTAAACGAATTATTTCATCTGAATCACTTGTTGGTAAAATGATATTTCTTATCATCACGCGATATAAAATGAATTTTGAGTCTATTAGGTTTGTTCCTTCGGCTTCTTATATTAATGTTCCAGAGTTGAGTCGACAAGAACGCAACGGCTTATTAATGCGTCTAGCCTCAACAAGCGGATTATCTCTCGGCAGAGCTGAACTAGAAGCAGTAAGTAAACACCTAACTGGATATCCTGCACAGGTACACTATGCAATTGAAATTATCAAAAATCACGGTTATCCTTATTTGTCAAGAAATTTCAAATTACTTTCTGATTATAATGAGCAAGAAGTTTCTTCGTTGTTAGAAAAACATAAAGATGATGAAAAGGTACTCCATCTACTTGCACTTGTTGCAAGATATGATGCCATCAGTGTTACGATGTTATATGAAATATTAAACACGACGGAAGGATATGTTGATTGTTATGAAAATTTATATCAACACTCATTATTTGAATTAGAAGGTGTAAATAAAGAATATGTCCGTCTAAATGAAGTAGTTTGCAATTATATTGCACGATCTGGCATAAAAGTTTTACCAGAACATCAAAAATGCGCACAACAAATTTTTGAAGAAATGTTCTGCGACGAAAGTGGTACATGGTATAATTCAAATGACTTCTTGTTAGCGATTCGGGAAAGCATAACGCAGGGTAAGAGAATAGAACCCAAATATGTTATTCCATCTGTATATTTAAAAAGTATGTCTGATTTATATTCGAATATGCAGTATGACAATGTTGTAAAATTAGCAAAACTAGCGTTAGAAAATAGCGAAAATACAGATGATAAGATTTTATATGAAATTCGATATCAATTATGCTCTGCATTAGCTAAGCTGAGAAGTCCTGATTTTCTGTCAGAAGTTCAAAGACTAGAGGATGATGATAAGACATTTTTAACCGCATTTTATTATCGTCAAATTGGCAAACACAATCAAGCTCTTTCGCGTTTAAATCAGTTGCTTGCCAAAAGGCCTGAAATGTCTAAAGCAAAACGCGAAAAAGTTCTTGTTTTGAAAAATTTACAAGAATTTGAAGAAGCTATGGGGTTAGCAAAAGAAAATTACTATTTGTATTCTGATAATCCATATCACATTCAAGCTTACTTTGATTGTTTAATTAATACTTATTATGATAAGCCAGAAGATGAATTACTGTATGATTTGCTCGGAAAATTAGGCAGAATTCGTAGCGAAAAAGCACAAAGTATGTATAGCAGATGTAATGCACTATACCTTGCATATGTTGAAAATAACTACGAAGCAGCAATTAAAGAAATTAACCGGGCAATCGATGAGTTTCCTCGAGATAAAAAATACGCACTTACTGTAAAATTTGATATAGCAAGGCTTTTTCATAAAACAGAAGAAATGGAAAGTGTAATTAAATCTTTGGAATTAGACGGAACAATCAATAATACAATTGTAATCTGCAAAAGTAGACTTCTTGCGGATCAAGGGGAAATTGATAAAGCAATTGATTATTTCTTAAAAAACATCTCATTTTTTACAGATGATTCAAAGAAGGCATTTTGCGACAAATTAAAAACACACATTTAATGATTCAACCCTGTCTTTGCAATTTGCAGAGGCAGGGTTGTCAGTTTATTGCAGAATGGATTGTTGTTAGATTTTCCTTGATTTCAAGCGGGTTGTCAGCTACTCCGCCGTCATCATTCCATATTGATTGTTCTGCTTCGCCGAAGCGCTGATAATGCACTATTTCACGCTCGCGCAGGAATTTGAGCGGATCGAGAATATCGGGGTCGTCAATAAGCCGTATAAGGTTATCGTAGGTAACCCTTGCTTTTTGTTCTGCCCCCATATCCTCGTGTAAATCGGCAATTATATCGCCTTTTGCCTGGATATATTCGGCTCTCCAGGGGGTTGAGGAGGCGGCTATCGGATAAACTGCGGCGGTGTGGTCCACAAAATATTTATCAAAGCCCGAAGCCTCTATTTCCTTTTCGGAAAGATTCTTCGTGAGCTGGTAAACCATCGCGCAAATCATTTCCATATGCGCCAGCTCCTCGGTACCTATATCGGTGAGCAGACCCTTTACGTCATCATAGGGCATAGAATAGCGTTGTGTCAGATAACGCATAGATGCGCCGAGCTCGCCGTCAGGTCCGCCGTACTGGCTTATGATTATCTGTGCGTATTTCGGGTTGGGGTTTTTAATATTAACCGGATATTGAAGCTTTTTGTTATATTGCCACATCAGTCATTCGCCTCGTTCTGCCAGGGCCACGGACCGGAAATCCATGTCCATTTTGTTTCGGCGGGAACATCGTTGAAGCTTTCGATATATCTGCCGTGTTTTCTTTCAAATTCATTAACCAATGCTTCTCTTTCTCTGCGCAGTCTTGCGAGCTTTTCGAGACCTCTTGCACAGGTGGGGTGGGTATCGAGATAGAGCACCATTTCGTATATTGCGAAATCGTAGGCATAAATGCGCTTTTGTAAATCAAAGTTTTTCAACCTACATTGCCTCCCGCCATTAAGGGTTTATCAAGGTCGTAAAACAAGGTGCCCTTTATAAAGGCGGTGTTTACGTCCATGGTGTCGGGAGCGGGCTGGCGGTTTATGAATGCCATTGTCAGCGGTTTTCCGTTTGCTTCCGCCGGCTTTTCGCCGACCGTTATCAAGTCGTTTAAATCAAACATAATTATTTCCTTTCACAGCCGTCATTATATTCTATTCCGAAAACTAAAAAAAGTGTGGAAAAATTTGAAATAAAGTGGTATAATGAAATAAATATAATTACTTTTCCAAGGGGAGAGGTTCGGAATATGAAAATAGTTGTTATAGGATGCGGAAAAATCGGTACGGCGGTAATTAAAAGCCTGCTTGATGAAGGTCACGATATTGTGGCGATGGATGATAATGCCGCGGTTGTCGAAGAGGTTACCAATATTTATGATGTTTTTGCCTTTTGCGGAAGCGGTACCGACTGCGATGCCCTTATCGAGGCGGGTGTAGCCGAGGCAGACGTTGTAATGGCATTTACCGGAAGCGATGAATTTAATATGCTTTCCTGCTTTTTGTCGCAGAGTCTCGGCGCGGCGTATACGGTAGCCAGAATTCGCAATCCCGAATATCATTCAAAGCGCCTTGATTTTATCAAGCAGCAGCTAAATATTTCGCTCATTGTAAACCCCGAGCTGCTTGTTGCCAAGGAGCTTGCAAATGTCCTTAAGCTTCCTACTGCCGCAGGGGTTGAAACCTTTTCGCGCGGCAAGTTCGAAATGGCGGAAATCGTAATTAAGGAGGATTCCCCCTTAAACGGTATGAGCCTTATGGAGCTTAAGAAAAAATATCCCGATAATTTCCTTATCTCTGCCGTATCACGCGGCGAGGAGGTCTTTATTCCGGACGGTAATTTTGTTCTTCAAAGCGGCGATAAAATCGGTATCACGGCAAATTCAAGCGATATTGTAAAAATTTTCCGAACACTCAAGTTTGAAACAAAAAAAGCGCGCAATATTATGATTATCGGCGCTACAACTACGTCATATTATCTTTCGAAGCTGCTTATGTCAAGCGGAAACACCGTAAAGATAATAGATGCGGATTTGGAAAGATGTAAACAGTTCAGCGAAATCCTGCCCGAGGCGGTAATTATAAACGGCGATGCCGCCCACGAGGAAATTTTGCGTGAAGAGGGAATAAAAGAGGTTGACGCTTTTGTTTCGCTTACCGGTATGGACGAGCAGAATATCCTCCTTTCATATTTTGCAAAGCTTGAGGAGGTTCCGAAGGTAGTGCTTAAGGTAAAGCGCACCGAATTTATAAGAACCGCCCATAATCTCGGACTTGACAGTATTGCTTCTGCCCGCAAAACAACGGCTGATATAATTGCCGGATTTGTACGCGCGCTTCATAATTCGATCGGAAGCAAGGTTGAAACCCTTTATAAGCTGATGGACGGTAAGGCGGAGGCACTCGAATTCATTGCTCTGCCCGATTGCAGTATACTCGGTATACCCCTTAAAAATCTTACCACCAAAGAAAACACCCTCGTTGCCGGTATAATAAGGGGCGGCAAAACGATAATCCCAACCGGAGAAGATGCTATTATGGCGGACGATAGGGTTGTTGTTTTAACATCGGGACATACCTTTGATGACCTTTCCGAAATAGTCAAGAGGTAAGATTATGAATAAAAGAATGATTTTCAGCTCCGTGGGAATGGTGCTTATGTTTGAATCGGCATTGCTCGTTCTCCCGATTATAACCTCGCTTATTTACGGCGAAAAATGCGTATTTGCATTTTTGATAACGGCGGTGGGCGCATTTTTGGCAGGCCTTCTGATAAAGGTTTTAAGCCGCCCGAAAACCCACGTTATATACGCCAAAGAGGGATTTGTAATAGTTGCATTTACCTGGATAGTGCTTTCCCTCGTGGGAGCTCTGCCCTTTGTTTTGAGCGGTGAAATTCCCTCATACGCAGATGCCTTTTTTGAAACGGTGAGCGGCTTTACTACTACCGGCGCATCGGTAGTTACCAATGTTGAGGAGCTTTCTCACGGCGTTCTTTTCTGGAGAAGCTTTACCCACTTTATAGGCGGTATGGGAATACTCGTTTTCGTAATGGCGATTATGCCCAAGGTATCGGATAGACCGATGCATATTCTCCGCGCCGAAATGCCGGGTCCGGTTATAGGTAAGGTAGTGCCAAAGGCAAGAGAAACCGCAAAAATCCTCTACCTTATTTATATTGCCGTAACACTTTTGGAGGCGATTTTGCTTTCATTCGGCGATATGAGCATATTTGAAAGTCTGCTCCACGCGCTCGGTACGGCAGGTACCGGCGGCTTCGGACTTAAAGCAGACAGTATCGTAAGCTATTCGGCGTATACCCAATGGGTTATCACGATATTTATGTATGTATTCTCGGTTAACTTTAACCTTTATTATCTGCTTCTTATCCGTAATTTCCGTTCAGCCCTTTCGAGCCGTGAGCTCTGGTTCTTCTTCGGCGTTGTTGCGGCATCGGTTGGCGTTATTACGATAAATATTTACTCGATTTACGGCAACACGGCAGACAGTGTTCGCCATTCGGCGTTCCAGGTTGCAACGGTGCTTTCAACTACCGGTTATTCGAGTGCAGACTTTAATACCTGGCCTTTGCTTTCAAAAACCCTGCTGGTGTGCCTTATGTTTATGGGCGGCTGTGCAGGCTCTACGGCGGGCGGTATTAAGGCTTCGCGAATACTTATGATGTTCAAGATTATCGGCAAGGAAATACGCCGCGCAATACACCCGCGCTCGGTGGATACCGTGAGAATGGACGGTAAGAGTGTTGATAATGCCACCGTAAGAAGCGTTACGAATTATTTTCTTATATATTTCGTTTGCTTTATTGCAATCTTCCTTCTGCTCGGATTTGAGCCCTTTGATTTTGAAACCAACTTCACGGCTACAACGGCATGCTTCAATAATATAGGTCCGGGACTCGGTATGGTAGGCCCCATGGGAAGCTATAGCGGATATTCGGTATTCTCGAAAGTTTTGCTTTCCTTTGCAATGCTTTTCGGCAGACTTGAAATTTTCCCGATGATAGTAATATTCGTTCCGTCCACATGGAAAAAGAATAAATAATGATTAAAGGGAGGGCAAAGCCCTCCCTTGTTTTTGTGCTTTATTAAAACAGCCCGCCGTAACGGCAGGCTGTTATCAATGTTTTAAGAATCCCGCAGATGTGAAATTCGGGAGAATCGGTGCATATACACACTCATTACAAGCCCGATGCCAAGTAGCAGACATACAAGCGAGGTACCTCCCGCCGAGAAGAAGGGCAAGGTTATGCCGATAACCGGAAGTATTGAAAGGCACATACCCACATTTATTATTATGTGGGCAAGCAGCATTGTGAACATACCCACACAAATATAGGTTCCCGATTTTCTGTAGCAGCCTTTTCCTATCAGCAAAATGCGTATGCAGATTGCCGCAAGCAAAAGCATAACTGCCAAAAGACCGATAAATCCGAGTTCTTCTCCGATGGAAACGAAGATAAAGTCGTTGTGCATTTCGGGAACGCCGTTTGTCTGCGTTAAATCGCCGTTTAAATAACCCTGACCAAACCAACCGCCGCCCGATAGCGCAAGGCTTCCGCGGTATTGCTGGTAGCCGCCGTTTTGAATATCAACCTCACTGCTTAAAATGTTTAAAATTCTTTCGCGCTGGTCGTCATTCATAACGAAGAAGTATACAAAGGGCGAGGCTACTGCCGCGCTTCCGAAGAAAATGAGGAAATATTTAAGCTTTACACCTGCGGCGCAGAGCATACCGAGCGCCATAATCGCAAATACGAGTGCTGTTCCGTCATCTCCCTGGAAATGTATGATTACCGTGGGTAAAAATCCGTGAACACAAGCGGGCAGAAGATATTTTAAGTTGTTTATATTGTCCTGTATCGCTTCGAGGTGCGCCGAAAAGGTTATCAAAAACATAATTTTGAGCAGCTCTGCGGGCTGAAAGGAAACGGGGCCTATGAGAAGCCATGCCTTGTCGTCCGTACCCGGAGGAGCGTAACCGATAAAAAATGTAAGTATAACCGGAACTATGCCTGCAAGCGCCGCAATCGGCCAGAATTTAAGGTAGACCGAAAAATCAAAAAGAGAAATTACTATTATGGCGGCAACTCCGATAAGCAGAGCGCCGAGCTGTGTGAAAAACTGACTGTAGCTACCTGTATAATTCGTTGCGGAAAGCACCGCCGCGCAACCGAAAAGCGAAGTAAAAAGACAGAGTATAAAAAGAATTTTATCACATTCGCGGATATAGTCCGCAATGCGCGCAAAAATTTTCATATTCTTTCCTCCTTACTTTCATTATATTTTATATATCGTGTTTTTTCAAGTAAATGTTTGATATTTGAAGCCTTTTATAGTATAATGAAGAAAATAGGGAGGTGTGCGAATGGCAAGCTTTAAAACAAACAGCGAAGCGGAAACCGAAAAGGTTGCCGAAAATCTTGCGCATCACCTAAAGGGCGGCGAGGTAATAGCCTTTACGGGTGACCTCGGAGCCGGTAAAACCTGCTTTACAAGGGGACTTGCCCGCGGACTCGGCTTTTCGGGTACGGTCAATTCGCCTACATTTGCCCTCGTAAACGAATATATCGGCGGCAGACTTCCGGTTTATCATTTTGATATGTACCGTGTAAACAGCTGGGAGGACCTTTATTCAACCGGATTTTTCGAATATATGGATGCCGGCGGAATTTTAGCGGTTGAATGGAGCGAAAATATCGCCAATGCCTTGAATAATGATACAATATATGTTAAAATAGATAAGATAGGTGAAGCTTCTCGCCAAATTGAGATAACGGGGGTGGAAGGGCTTTGAAAATTTTAGCGGTTGAATGCAGTGCTTCGGCGGCGTCCTGCGCAATTATCGAAAACGGCAAAATCATAGCCCACGCTCTTACGAATACGGCGGTTACACATTCGCAAACCTTAATGCCGTCTGTAGATTTCGTGCTCAAAATAGCAAATCTTACCGTAAAGGATATAGACGCTTTTGCGGTTGCGGCGGGTCCGGGCTCATTTACCGGAATCAGAATAGGTATAAGTGCGGTAAAGGGTCTTGCGCTTCCCGAAAATAAAGATTGCATATCGGTTTCGTCTCTGCTCGGTATGGCATATTCAAACCGAAATACCGATGGTATACTTTGCGCGGTTATGGATGCAAGGTGTTCGCAGGTTTATAATGCGCTTTTTGAGATTAAAAACGGCGAAATATCCAGGCTCACTGAAGACCGTGCAGTTACCTGTGAATGTCTTGCGGCAGAGCTTAAGGAAAAGTATAGTGATAAAAAAATAACAGTTACCGGAGACGGAACAGGGGTGTTTATGCCCTATGCCGAAAACGTCTGTGCCGCAGATACGACAGTAAGGTATCAAAACGCCTGCGGTATTGCCGCGGCGGCTGAACAGTTATATTTATCGGGAGAAAAGGTCAGCGCAAAAGAGCTTTGCCCGATTTATTTAAGGCTTCCTCAAGCAGAGAGGGAGCTCAAAGCAAAATTACAGGGGGAAATAAAATGAACATTGCAGTAGGATGCGACCATGGCGGTTTAAGACATAAAAACGCCATTATCGAACATTTGAGAAGACGCGGTTTCGGAGTTATGGATTTCGGAACCAACACAACCGATTCGGTTGATTATCCCGATATTGCCCTGCCGGTATCGAAAAGTGTTGCTTCGGGTCAGAATGACCTCGGAATACTTATCTGCGGCACCGGAATAGGTATGTCGCTTACGGCGAATAAGGTTAAGGGAATTCGCGCGGCGGCTTGCAGTGAGCATTTTTCCGCCAAATACACCCGCAAGCACAATGATTCAAATATTTTGTGTTTAGGCGGCAGAGTTGTAGGAATAGGTACGGCTATTGAGCTGGTTGATTTGTTTGTTGATACCAAGTTTGAGGGCGGCAGACATCAGCGCAGAGTAGATAAAATAATGTCATTGGAAAACAAATAATTTCGGAGGAATGTAAAAATGGAAACAAAAAACGTATTTATAATGGACCATCCGCTTATCCAGCATAAGCTCAGCATATTGAGGGATGAAAACACCGGTTCAAAGCAGTTCAGAGAGTTGGTAAGCGAAATTGCCACACTTATCTGTTTTGAGGCAACCCGCGATTTGCCCCTTAAGGAAATCGAAACCAAAACTCCCATTACCACCGCAAAAACCAAGGTTATTGCCGGTAAGAAGATGGCGTTTGTTCCGATACTCCGTGCCGGTCTCGGTATGGTAGACGGCGTACTTAACCTTATCCCTTCTGCAAGGGTTGGTCATATCGGTATGTATAGAGACCCGAAAACCCATAAGCCGGTTGATTACTACTGCAAGCTTCCTGCAGACCTCGGAGAAAGAGACGTTTTCGTTCTCGACCCGATGCTGGCTACTGGCGGAAGCGCCATTGATGCCGTTACACGTATCAAGGAGTTTTCACCCAAGCGTATTAAATTTATGTGCATAATTGCCGCTCCCGAAGGTCTTGAAGCATTTACCAAGGCTCATCCGGACGTTGAGGTTTACTGTGCCGGTCTTGACGACCATCTTAACGAAAACTGCTATATCGTACCCGGCCTCGGTGATGCCGGTGACCGTATATTCGGTACAAAATAAAATTAAGGGGGAATATCCGTGAATATCTGGCACGATATGAGTCCTAAGCGCATAAATAAAGATGATTTTATTGCCGTAATCGAGATAGGCAAGGGCTCAAGCTGTAAGTATGAGCTCGATAAGGAAACCGGAATACTTATTCTTGACCGTATTCTTTATACCTCTACACACTATCCCGCAAACTACGGCTTCATTCCGAGAACCTATGCCGATGACCTTGACCCGCTCGATGTTCTCGTTTTGTGTTCTCAACCATTGGCGCCATTAACGAGTGTGCGCTGTTATCCGATAGGCGTAATTTCGATGATTGATAACGGCAAAAAGGACGAAAAAATCATCGCAATACCCTTTAATGACCCGACATATAACTCTTATAAGGATATTGATGAAATACCCAAGCATAAATTTGAAGAAATGAGACATTTCTTTAAGGTTTATAAGGAGCTTGAGGGCAAGCAGACCGCAGTAAACGAGGTAAGCGGCAGAATTGAAGCCGAAAAGATTGTTGAAGCGGCCATAAACGGATATGTTGAAAGCTACTGCAAATAAATAATAAAAAGCCGCCATTGGCGGCTTTTTTAAAAGGAAAATTATGAATAAATCAAAGATATATCTTATCCTTTCGATGCTGATTTTCGGCAGTATCGGAATTTTCAGAACCTATATCCCGATAGGCTCGGCGGTTCTTGCGGTTTTAAGGGGATTTATCGGAGCAATCTCGATAATCGTCATTATGCTGATAACCGGCAAAAAAATCGACTTTGCGGCGATTAAAAAAAATCTGTTTCTGCTGATACTTTCGGGAGTTTTTGTAGGCTTTAACTGGATGTTGCTTTTCGAGGCATACATTTATACAACCGTTTCTGTGGCGACACTCTGCTACTATATGGCACCGATTTTTGTAATAATCGTTTCCCCGTTTTTGCTGGACGAAAAAATGACATTGAAGAAAATAATATGCGTTATCGTGGCGGCATTGGGAATGGCGTTTGTTTCGGGAGCGCTCGGTGAATCGAGCAAGGCAAATGTACGGGGTGTGCTTTTCGGACTCGGCGCGGCGGTAATGTATGCAGGAATTATTGTATGCAATAAAAAAATCAAAGGTGTGGATTTTTACTCAAAAACCGCAATTCAGCTTTTCGTTGCATCGGTTTCGGTATTGCCGTATGCACTTAAGGGCGGGGAGTTGCCCGCATTATCCGCCGGAACCATAGCGCTGATAATAATTGTCGGAGTAGTACATACGGGGATTGCCTATGCGCTTTATTTTGCTTCTATGGACGGATTGACCGCACAAACTGTGGCAATCTTCAGTTATATAGACCCTGCCGTTGCGGTTTTGAGCTCGGTCGTAATATTATGTCAACCGTTTACCTTGATGCAGCTTGCGGGAGTCGTTTTGATACTCGGCGCATCTTGTGTCTCTGAAATCAAACCGAAAATCAAAGAGTAATTCACAAAAGAAAAATGCCTGCCGTTGCGGCAGGCATTTCATTTTTTATTTAATTTCCCGTGTAATCATTATCAAATGTAATTACACAGTTGTAATGCGGATTTACCTTCTTCACGGTTGTATCAATTTCTGTTTTCAGCTCGTCCGTGGTCATCTTAAGCGAATTCGGAACAACAACATCGAAAATGAAATTTGTGTGGGTATCGCTTTTGGGTGTCATACGGAAATCGTGAAGGGTAAGCTTGGGGTGAATGCTGTGCAGCTTGCTTTCCAGCAGAGCCTTGGTTGAATTTATTTCCTCGTTATCGGTTTCTATCGGGTCCATGTGGATAACGAGCTCAACTCCGGTTTTTTCAAAGGTAAGTTTTTCGCAGGTGTCGATTTTTTCGTGACATTCCACAATATCCACGCTCTGCGGAACCTCTACGTGCACAGAAGCGAAAATACGGTTGGGTCCGTAATTGTGAACTATCAAATCGTGAATACCGATAAAACCGTCAAAGGAGAAAACGCAATCCTTGATACCGTCAATAATTTCCTGCTCGGGAGCTGTACCGAGAATGGTATCGAGGGTTTCTTTTGCCGCCTTAAATCCGGAATAGAGAATAAAGAGGGAAACGCCGATACCCATAACAGCATCGAGATTAAATCCCAAACTGAACACCTTGGAGATTATAACGCTGATTAGAATTACGGTGGTGGCGATACTGTCGTTGATACAGTCCTGCGCCGTAGCCTTGAGAGCCTCCGAGCTTATGCGCTTTCCGATGGTTTTGTTGAATAAAAACATACCGAACTTTGCCAATACCGAAATAATCAGTATGATTATTGCCCAAAGCGAGTAAATCGGGGCGGCATCGCCGTTTATCAGCGCGCCTGCCGATTCCTTAAAAAGCTCAAAGCCAACAAGCAGAATGAGCATGGCAACAATAAATGCCGACATATATTCCATTCTGCCGTAGCCGTAGGGGTGGTCCTTATCGGCGGGCTTGCCGGCAAGCCTGAAGCCTATCATGGTGATAACCGATGAGCCCATATCCGAAAGGTTGTTAAAACCGTCCGCCACAATCGAAATACTTGCGGTAAGCAGTCCTATTGTAATTTTTAAAGCGCAGAGTATAAGGTTGCAGATTATTCCGAAAATTCCTGCGGCAGTTCCGCATTTGTTGCGGGTTTCGGGGGAATTCGGGTCGGAAGCTCCGGCAATCCTTTTAACCAGGAAATCAACCATTACATTTTACTTCCTTTTGAGCCCTTACTGCCAAACGAAACACCCGATAAAATGTTGGTTTTGATTGTGAAAGTGAGGTTATCACGGTTTCGCTGACGCTTAAAGGCGAGATTTACGAGTTTATCTATCATATCGGTATATTTAAGGCCGGTAGCCTCCCAGAGATAGAATGAGAGTGAACCCGGTATGGTGTTTATTTCATTGGCATAAACCTTTCCGGTTTCGGTATCAAGCAGATAATCAATTCTTACAACACCGGAAGCACCGATTGCCTTGAAAATTTTGCAGGAGAGCTCTCTGATTTCGGCAGTTTTGTCCTCCGGCAAATCGGCGGGAAGCTTTCTTCCGAGAGAGGCCATACCTTTTTGTTTGCCGCCGCCCATATATTTATCATTATAGGAAAGAATTTCGTCATTCATAATCGGTTCTTCGCAAACCGAGGCTTCGGCAGTATCAGCATCTCCGATAACCGAGCAGTTGATTTCGCGAAGGCTTGTAATCGCTCTTTCAACCAGAATTGTATCGGCAAAGGAAACGGCAAGCTCTATCGCATCGGTAAGGGTTTCCTTATCGCTCGCCTTGGTGATGCCTACGCTCGAGCCTAAATTAACCGGCTTTACGATAACAGGATAACCGAATTCCTTTTCAATATTATCAATAACGCTCTGCTTATCGGCGTTATACGAGCGGGAGCTGAATTTTATGCAGGGAAGCACGGGAAGTCCTGCCGCCGCCAAAACGTCCTTATAAACCGCCTTATCCATACCTACAGCCGCCGAGATAATATCACAGCCGATATAGGGAAGACCTAAAAATTCGAAATATCCCGCCATCGTACCGTCTTCACAGTTTGTTCCGTGAACTATCGGGAAAGCCACGTCAATCGGTATGTCTTTTTTCTTGGAAAAGAGCGAGGAGTTAAGATAGCGCAGAAAAACTCTGTCGCCGCTTTTAATGAATGTAATCGGTTCGCTTTTTGAAAGCAATTCGGGAATGTTTCTGAATTCCTCAATGGTGAACATCGCGCTGCTTGTATACATTTCACCGTTTTTTGTTACATATACGGGGGTTACCTCGTATTTTTCTCTGTTTATTGCTCCCATTGCCTGAACTGCCGAAATAATTGATACCTCGTGTTCAACCGAGCGGCAACCGAAAAATACTGCCAGATTTGTTTTCATAATAATTCTCCTAATTCAAGTAATTATCAGGTAGATCGTTTTCTACCAAAAATACCGTGTTTTCATCAGCAAAGGAGGAAATAACCGAGAGAGCCTCCTTGAAGCTGGATACTATATGAACCTTTTCGCCGTTAAAATCGGTGGTTGCAATGGCGTCTGCCATAGGCTTTGCCCGATTATGACCGACTAAAATTATCTCATCGCAAACCTTTGTTGCGGCAAGGCCCAATTTATAATTGAAATCGTATTCCTTTTCTCCGAGCTCAACAAGACCGGGAGTTACGATAACCTTTTTCATATCCTTAAAATAGGAGAGAACGTTTACGGCTTCAATGCAGCCCTCGGGGTTGGCATTGTAGGCATCGTCAATCATATACGAGCCGCAAACAGATTGTTTGATTTCGAGTCTGTGCTCGGTAGGTTCAAGGCGGGAAACAGCAAATGCTATTTCCTCTGCGCTTACTCCGAGACTGTAAGCTACAGCCGCGGCACCTACAATATTAAGTACGGCATGGCGACCGAGCAGACGGGTGGTAACCGGGATTTCGGTATCACCGAGAACTATCGTAAATCGGGAGCCCTCCTTGCCGTATGAAATATCCTTTGCGTAGTTTGAAGAATTTTTGATACCGTAGGTGGTTACGATTCTGTCACCAAGGCGGGCGTTTAATTCCTCCGAATCGGCATTTACAAATACCTGACCGCCGCGTTTTATACATTCATCATAAAGCTCGAATTTGGTTTTAAATACATTGTCTACCGATTTAAAGGTATCGAGATGTTGCGGGCCTACGGCGGTGATAACGCCGATGGTGGGTTTTACAATATCGCATATTTCTTTAATTTCGCCAACGTTTTTAGCACCCATTTCACATACGAAAATTTCGGTTTGCGAGCGAAGCGCGGAACGAACGGTTTTTACTATTCCCATCGGGGTATTGTAGCTTTTGGGAGTAGCAACAACATTGAATTTCTCACTCAAAATACGTGAAAGAATGAATTTTGTGCTTGTTTTACCAAAGCTTCCGGTAACACCGATAACCGTAAGATTGCGGGAGGAAGCCAAAATGTCCTTTGCATTTTTGATGTAATAGCCGGCTATGATTTTTTCGATGGGATAGGTGATGGCCCAGGCGGCAAAAACGAGAATGGGAGCGAATGCGCTGAAAAGGGCGAGCACCGAATAAAACATACCCTGCAAAGCACCGTTTGTGGAAATGGCAAGAACTACCGCGGCGGCATCGAGTATAAGCGCCGAAGCGTACAAACGGTACATACGGGAGGTGAAAACCAGCTTCTTTATCGACTTAACGGCGGCGGTTACCGCAAAATAAATCTGTGTGAGCAGATAAATCGAAACTACGATAAGCTCAATAAGCAGTCCGGTTTTGCCGAACTTGCACAGCACTGTCATCATGCAGAAAACAACTACGAGAATGAGCAGACGGTTAAAAAAGTTTCCGTAGAGCCACTTTCCGTAGCGGGAGGGGTAGTAGGAATTCTGCTGAAACATCTGGAACTGCCGATAAAGTGAAAAAATCGGCACGATTGCGAGAATCACGCAGGTTATAATGAATAAATCGGAATTAAAAGCCATAAATTTTTTCTCCTATCCTAAAAAACTTTTGATTATTGCGTTGGCTTCAAAGGGCTTTTCGCAGAACGAAAAATGCCCCGTACCTTTAATAACGCAAAGACCTGAATCCTTAATTTTGCTTTCGATTATTTTAGCGTCCGAAAGCGGGGTTGCGGTATCGTTTTCGCCCCAGATAAGAAGTGTGGGGCAGTTGATTTTGTAAAGCTCGTTCCGCAAATCCACGTTTACAACATTTACGAGTGTTTTGCGCAGAACCGGAGGCGCGGCATTGTAATCGGCAGAGCCGTAATGCTTTCTTGCCTTTTCGAGCAGTCCGGCGGTGTATTTTTTCCAAATCGGAACGGTGAGTACCGCCTTTATGATTTTAAAGCTTTTTGCGCGGAATTTCTGTTTTGCGCTTTTTTTCGGTATAAGACCCGCCGCATCAAGTAAAATTATTTTCGGCGGATTTATCATTCCGGCGGTTGCCATATAGAGAATTATTCTGCCGCCGTGGGAGTGACCCGCAACAATGGGATTATCAAGCCCCGTTTTTTCGATAAACTCTTTTACGAAATCGGCATAGTCCTCTATGGTGTACGGTTCCTTC
>JAGHTJ010000052.1 GCA_018065375.1 Candidatus Equinaster intestinalis
ATTTTTAAGTATTTTGCATTGGCAAATCCGCTTTTTCCCATATAGGTTACGCCCTTCCACTCTCCTAAAGCCGAGGTTACCGTTACAGTAGCTCCGTTTGGCAGACTGCCTATGACCTCCGAATTATAATTCGGCGCCGACCTCAAATTGAGATTTTTCCCCGATGTATTTACAACAGCATAATTTTTCGAATTTTCCGGTACATTCTGATTTCCGCCCGGCATCATAAAGGGTATTCCGAAATAATCTGCAAGCGAAACCACAATATTTTCGGCAATTTTATCTATATTATTGCGAATCCAATCTGCGTCCTCGATATTATCGTGATACGCAAACTCGATAAACGCCGCCGGCGCTCTTACCTTACTGACCTCACCTATTGAGGTAGTAGGAATCGTTCTTACCCTTTCGGGCAAAGGATAAATAAGCTTTAAATTGTTGGCTATTATATCCGCCGCACGTTTACCCTTGGTGCTTGACGGATAATAATAAACCTCACTGCCCCTTATTTTTCCCGCGTTTGATGCGGGCGCCGCGTTTGAATGAAGCCCCAAATGCAAATCGTAATTTCCGCTGTTTGAAGCGGATATAGAGCTTGCCGCCGTCATCTGCGGAGTATTTCTCGTATAGGAAATTCCGGTGGCATCAAGATACGGAATCATTGCATCGGCGATAAGATTCATATAGTATTCTTCGTTACCGCCGCCGGCATAAGGGTTGAACTCCTGTGTTGACGGACTTAAATATATACTTGGCATAAAAATACCTCCCCACCGCATTTTATGCGGCACGGAGGTATTTGTTACTGAAAAATTATTTAAGGAGTCCTGCTTTTTTTATTTCCTTTTTAACAACAGAAATAAACCAGCAATAAAGCGCTTCTCCGAGCTCCTGATATATGGAATCGCCATCGTGAGAACAGAGCATTGCGAAGGTTTGACCTATTCTTCTGTCTACCTCGGTTTTTCTTCTGTAGGCAAGATAATAAAATGAGAAGGCTCCGGTATCACTGCAATTTTCGTGAATTTCGGGTGACATTTTTCGCAGTTCGTCCAAAAAGCTTTTTTCGGCAATACCCGCAACAGAATCGTTGACACAGAATTCATCAAGGGTTACCGAAACGGTGAAGCAGAGCAAAATCTGACGGTTTATAAGCATTTGCGGGTCGGTTTCATCGTCATCCGAAAGAGCGGTATTGACAGCGCCGATATAAGCCGATGCAACAGCGCTACCGAGCATTTTTGCGCCCGCCGCCATTTCATCAGTTACCGTATCACCGACATTTTCGTTTCTGTTCTTTTTTACCGTTTCAGACGGCTTATCGCCTACGATTTTTACATCGCTGTCATCAAAAAGCATTTTATTCACCCTTTTCAGATTTATACTTTTTAAGTGCTTTTGCAAGCTCTGCGGGACAAGAGGTTCCCTTAAATCCGCATTTAATATTCTGCAACAGTTCTATAATCTCATCGACATTTCTGCCTCTTGCGAGTGCAGACACGCCCTGGGTATTACCGTTACAGCCGCCGATAAAGGTTACCTTTTCTATAATATCATTATCATTAACTTCTACGGATATTCTTCTTGAACAAACGCCCTGCGGCGTATAATCTATTATCATTTGATTTCCTTCCCCGAAAAAGTGGCTTTTTTAAAGCATTCCCTCATATAAAGACTTACGTCCTCGAATGTACTGCGAAAATAACATACACCTTTAGGATGCGTGCAGGCATCGCTCGAGCTTTCACACTTGCTTACCGTAATCGGTCCGCAAATAACCTCGTAAACATCGTATAATGTAATTTCCTCGGGCGGACGCGATAAAACATAGCCGCCCTTTGCTCCCTTATACGATTTAACTATGCCTGAACAGGTCAGTTTATGCAGAATTTTAAGGGAATATCTCTGTGTAACACCCGTTTGCTCGGAAACAGTCTGCGCGTCTACTCTGCCGCCGTTTTCGGCAAGGCAGGATACTATTCTTATGGCGTAATCGGTTTCACTGTTTAAAAACATCAGGGTTACCTATCCTTGAATTTATTACTGCGAACGGGATGACGAAGCTTGCGCAGAGCCTTTGCTTCAATCTGTCTTATACGTTCACGTGTTACCTCGAATTCGGTTCCTACCTCCTCGAGGGTATGGCATCTGCCGTCCTTAAGGCCGAAACGAAGTCTTATAACGGCTTCCTCTCTTGCCGTAAGGGTTTTAAGAACATTATCAATATCTTCGTTGGTTATGGTTTTGTGTGCCGCTTCATCGGGAGCGAGAGCATCTTCGTCACGGATAAAGTCCATAAGACGGCTATCCTCCTCGGGACCGATAGGTGTTTCCATTGAAACGGGTTCCTGAGCAACGCGCATAATTTCTCTTACCCTCTCAACCGACAAATTCATCTTTTCTGCGATAAGCTCCTCGCTCGGTTCATAGCCGTTTTCGTGGAGAAGCTGACTTTGAACCTTCTTTAAGCGGTTGATTGTTTCAACCATATGAACCGGTATTCTGATAGTTCTCGCCTGGTCGGCTATAGCACGTGTAATTGCCTGCCTAATCCACCAGGTAGCGTATGTTGAAAATTTAAAGCCCTTGGTATAATCAAACTTGTCTACCGCTTTTATAAGGCCTACATTTCCCTCTTGAATGAGGTCGAGGAAATACATACCTCTGCCTACATATTTTTTGGCAATACTTACAACAAGACGCAGGTTTGCCTCGGTAAGACGGCGTTTTGCCTCCTCGTCTCCCTCCACAATTCTTTTGGCAAGCTCGATTTCTTCATCGGAGGACAAAAGCTGCCTATTTCACGAAGATATACCTTAACCGGGTCATCGAGAGTCAACGAATCAAGCTGGGTATCCTCCTCCGCGCTCAAGTTTTCAATATCCATTTCCTCGAGCTTGAGCTCATCATCGGTAGGCTCTTCATCAAGGTCAAGGAGCGGAGGCTCTATAAACAGCTCATCAATGTCATCGGGGGCATTTTCGATTTCATCGAGGTTGTTCTCCTTAAGAGATTCCTCTGCGAGCTCCTCAATTTCCTTTTCGGTTGCATTTTCGATTTCCTTTTTCATACCCTAATCTCCCTTTTTTAAATTTATTATGGTTTTAAGCTGCTGTTCCCAATCGTCATTCGAATCGGGAACGGTTGAATTGATGGTTTCAAGACGCTTTTCCTTTTTGAGAACCGCAATACAGTCGGCAAGCGTATCCTTGGGGCTGCGGTCTACCCCCGCATTATTTTGAAGAGAAACGATAAAACCCGTTTCAGCCGGTGAAAATCTATCGGAAAAAGCCGATACACTTATTTCTGATGACCTTTTCAGAATTGCTGAAAATTCCTCAAAAAGTCTTTTGTTGAATGATGTCATAAAATCATCGGCAGTCAGGTTTTTCTCGGTTTCCTCAAACAAATCCGGGTGGCGCAGTAAAACCGAAAGAATTCCCTCCTCCGCCGCGGTTGCTCTCGCATTTTTCCGCCGCTCGGGGTTTATATCATCGGTTTTGAATTTCGGTGTTATAATATCCCGTATTTCCTTTTTCTTGCGCTCTCGCATTTTTGATTTTCTGATTTCGTTTATCTTGACGTTAAGCGCCGAGCGGGAAACACCGTATTTCTCCGACAGCTTTCCTACATACATATCAACCGTTATCGCATCGTTTACACCTGCCAGTATTTCGGCGGCGGCATGAAGATATTTCAGTCTTCCGTCATCGGTTGATACATCTATATTCTCTGCGGCTCGAAGCAATAAATACTCCATTTCACTCACCGCACCGTCAAGCAAGAGCTTAAACCGTGCAGACCCGAATTTTTTGATATATTCATCGGGGTCTTTACATTCGGGCAAAACAAGCACTCTGACCGGCAAGCCCGAATCCTTCATAATATCAATGGCACGCATTACCGATTTTTGTCCTGCGGCATCGGCGTCCATCGTAATAACTATCTCCTTGGTATAGCGGCTGAGCAGCTTGACCTGCTCGAGGGTAAATGCCGTTCCGAGCGGCGCCACGGTATTTTCGAAGCCCGCCTGATGTAGCGATACAACGTCCATATTTCCCTCAACGAGAATTACCCGCTCGCTACAGCAGTTTTTGGCAAAATTTATGCCGAATAGGTTTTGACTTTTCTTATAAGCCACGGTATCCGCCGAGTTTATATACTTTGCCGCCTTATCGTCATCGGGGCGTTTTCTTCCGCTGAATGCGATTACGTTACCCCGCAGATTTATTATCGGGAACATTACACGGTTTCGAAAACGGTCAAAATAACTGCCCTTACTGCTTTTTGAAATTACATTCGCTTGGTACATATCCTCGTCTTTAAATCCGAGGGATTTAAGATGCTTATAAAGAGAATCCCAGCTATCGGGCGCGGCACCGAGACCGAAATGCTTTATGGTTTGTATTTTAAGCCCTCTGCCTACAAGATAATCAAGCGCCCACTTACCGCCCGGCGACATAAGATAGGAATGATAAAACCTCGCCGTTTCCTTATTTATATTCAAAACGGTTTGCTTAAAGCGTTGCATCGAATCATCGTAACCGTCCTGCGGTAAGGTAACTCCCGAGCGCTCGGCAAGCGCCTTTACCGCCTCAATATAATCAAGATTTTCGATAAGTTTCGTAAAGGTGAATATATCTCCTCCGACTCCGCAACCGAAGCAGTAAAAAGAATTACTGTCGGTATAAACGGTAAATGAGGGAGTTTTTTCATTGTGAAACGGACAAAGCCCCGTAAGTATCTTTCCCCTGCGTTTTAAATCAACATAGGGAGAAATAACCGACTCTATATCATTTCTGTATTTTATTTCCTGCAAAATTTCTTCGGGAATAGCCAATTATCTCAACTCCTTTTTGATTTATTATACATAAAGCTATGGGGAAATTTTTTCTCATATACTCCAGGATTTCGGAATATAGATATTATTATAGGTTACTATTGCAAAATGGTCGGTCATACAGGCGATATAGTCGATAACCGCCCTTTGAAGACCCTCCTGCTCCGCAATTTTTGCATATTCGTTTGAAAGCTTATCGGGGTTTTCCATATAATAACCGTAAAGACCGTTAATAATTCCGAAAACCTTGGTTTCCTCCCCCTTGGCTACCGGGTTTCGGTAAACCTTATCAAAGAGAAAATCGTGAAGAATATTGAAATATTTTAAGGTTTCGGCGTCCATTACAATATCTTCCTTGCTCGCCGTAACTATGGATTTTACCATGGCATTTATTCGCTTGCCCTTGGAATTTCCGAGAAACGCCACAGCTTCCTTCGGAATATCGCTTTCACTTATAATCCCCGCCCTTACGGCATCATCAATATCGTGATTTATGTAGGCTATTTTATCTGCAAAGCGAACTACTCTGCCCTCAAGTGTATAAGCCTCCTCGCCGCAGGTATGGCATTTAATTCCGTTAAGCACCTCATCGGTAAGATTAAGACCTCTGCCGTTTTTTTCAAGGCGGTCGCAAACCCTTACGCTCTGCTCGTAATGGGTAAAGGAAAAGGGTGCCAGCATATCGAGCGCACGCTCTCCCGCGTGGCCGAATGGGGTATGTCCCAAATCGTGACCGAGAGCGATTGCCTCGGTTAAATCCTCGTTGAGTTTAAGCACCCTTGCTATTGTTCTGCCGATTTGAGCGACCTCAAGAGTATGTGTAAGGCGGGTGCGGTAATGGTCCGATTCAGGGGACAAAAACACCTGTGTTTTATGTTTAAGTCTTCTGAATGCCTTGCTGTGAACTATTCTGTCGCGGTCTCGCTGGAATTCGGTACGAAGCTCGCACTTTTCTTCATACACCTTTCTGCCCTTTGTATTAAGGCTTATTGTGGCATACTGCGAAAGATAGCTTTTTTCAAACTGCTCGTACTCTTCTCTGAAATTCGACATATCAACACCGCCTTTACTAATCATATTCGCAAAAAAATTCCGAAATACTCGAAAATTTTACTTTTTTATTGGAAAACTTATTTCTTCGCCGTAATTAAGGCTTAAATCAGCAAAAAATGCCTCTTTGATTTCTTCTTCAAGCCTTTGCTTTTCGGTTACGGCAAGAAGCAACGATATATTTATTTTATCTGCATAATCGGTGGAAATTATATGGCAGGAATAACCCTCAAGTATCTTTGAAAGCCTATCATACTGCGGATATTCGCATTCTGTTTTAACGGTTATGCAGGGTGTCATTTCGCAAACCTCGGCATTTTTCACAACCTCTGCCGCCGCGGACGAATATGCACGCACAAGTCCGCCGGTGCCCAGCAGTACCCCGCCGAAATACCTTGTTACTACGATAATCACATCATCAAGACCGTTGCCGTTTATAACATCTAAAACCGGTTTGCCCGCCGTACCGTGAGGCTCACCGTCATCTGAAAATCTTTTTGTACCACTGCTTAAGCTGTAGGCATATACGTTATGGCGTGCGTCCCAATACATTGAACGCATTTCATTTAAAAACGACAAAGCCGCCTGCTCATTTTCAACATGAGCAAGCGTGGCTATAAAACGTGAACGCTTTTCGGTGATTTCCGCTTCGGTTTTATCCATAACGGTTTTAAACGCCTTCATACTTTCCCCCGAAAAAAAGAAAACCGTAACCACGGCGGTTACGGTATACTCTTTTTAGAATTACTTGTTTGCAGCTAATCCGAAACGCTTGTTGAATCTGTCAACACGACCGCCGGTATCAACGAGCTTCTGTCTTCCGGTAAAGAAAGGATGACATTTTGAGCATATATCAAGATGGATATCCTTCTTGGTGGAACTCGTTTCAAATTCAGCACCGCAAGCACACTTAATTACAGTCTTTTCATACTGCGGATGAATACCCTGTTTCATAGTGTCGCCCCTTTCAAAATTTCGATAACAAAGTGATGATAACACAAAACTTCAAAAAATGCAAGTAAAATTTACTTTTTTGTTATAATTTTTTTTAAACTTTCATAATATTCCACTATTTTGAACCTGATTTGGTACTTTTGAGGCTTCAAAGCTATCTCTGCGCCGTCCTTACCCGCCGCTTTTTCAAGGTCGCAGTTCGAGGCGGCACGAACACAAAATGACGGATACATTATGCACCACCAGTTTTTACCCTCGGCATTTCCGATTTTAATTATCACCGAATCATAATTGCCCGCCGGCAGGGTGAATTCATCGTAAACCCTCGTACTGAAATACTCCTTGCCTATTTCGAGCGAAACAGAATAATCATATCCGTTTTGCTTTATTACATTCCTTGCGGTTTCGAGTATTTTTTCCTTATTCTCCGCCGCAACAATTAAAGCCTCATCCAGATTATCGCAGTTATCGAGCTTTGCCGCGCCGCACTCTATAACGGCATCGCGAACCTTAAGCTTTAACGCCTGGTCGGCATCGGAATCGGAATTTGCGAGGATATGAAGCCGCAGAACATTATCACGAAGATCCCTGCATGCCGATTCAAAATGAGTGAGAGATGCCGCAACACAAAGGATTAATGCTACGGCAAGTGAAATTCTGATTTTTTTAATTGTAATTTTTTTCATAATAAAACTCCGGTCAATTATTTTCAAAAAGAATATTGACCGGAATTTAAAATTTTATTCAATTATACTGTTTGGAACCGCAACCGGCTTTACAAGGTATGCCGCAATCCCCTTTTCTTTAAAGGCATCAACTGCATTTTGCGCCTGCTTTTCGGTTTCGAAAATTCCGAAATAAGAGGGTCCGCTTCCGGTGAGCAGAGATGTAAGCGCACCGTTTTGCTCCATAATCTGTTTCGGCAGCTCCATATCCCAAATAATCCCGAAAACATTTTTAAGGGTTCCGGAGAAGCCCTTGAGGTCACTCTTTTCGAGCATTTTGCAGGCAATTTGCATTTGTGGGTGGTCGATATTTTCCATAGCGTCAATTTTGCGGTAAATTTCGCCCGTAGACGCCTTTTCGCCGTATTTCACTATAACGATATAGCTCTCGGGCATAGCGGCAAGAGGCTTTAAAATTTCGCCTATTCCGCCCACCGCCTTTGTTCCGCCGTAAAGAAAATACGGAACATCTGCACCGAGCTTTAAGCACAAGGCTTCGAGCTGATTTTTCGGAATATCGGTATCAAGCAGTTTATTGAGCGCGGTTATCACCGCCGCCGCATCACTACTGCCCCCGCCGAGTCCCGCCGCAACGGGTATATGCTTCTCGGTTTTTATCGAAACGCCCTTATCACTGCCGACAAAATCCAAAAACAGCTTTGCCGCCTTATATGTAATATCATTTTCGCCGCCGAGCGCGTTATCCGAAGATGAAACCGTAATTTTTCCCGAATCGTTAAGGGATATATCAATATCGTCATAAAGGCTTACGGTCTGCATAATCATATCAAGAAGATGATAACCGTCCTGCCGTTTGCCCAAAATATCGAGCAAAAGATTTATTTTGGCGTATGCCCTTATTTTCATAATTATTTGATTTCCTTTAAGAATTCGCCGATACGTTTTAACGCCTCGCCGATATGTTCAACCGAGTAGCAATACGAAGCACGGACAAATCCCTCGCCGCCCTTACCGAATGCAGTTCCCGGAACTATTGCAACGTGTTTTTCAACCAAAAGCTTTTCACAGAATTCATCGCTTGTCATACCGGTTGACTCTATGCACGGAAAGGCATAGAAAGCGCCCTTCGGTTCGCGGCAGGTAAGTCCCAAATCGTTAAAGCCCTTAACAATAATACGTCTTCTCATATCGTATTCTTCAACCATTTTTTCAACATCGTCATCACAGTTTTTAAGCGCCTCGATAGCGGCATACTGCGAGGTTGTAGGTGCGCACATAATTGCAAACTGATGTATCTTTACTATCTGATTTATAATCGGAGCAGGCGCACAAACATAACCTAAACGCCAGCCCGTCATGGAAAATGCCTTTGAAAAACCGTTTATGAGAATGGTGCGTTCACGCATACCATCAATCGAAGCTACCGAAATATGCTTTTTACCGCCGAATGTAAGCTGGGCATATATCTCATCGGAAATTACCATTATATTGGTATCACGAAGCACCTCGGCTATTTTTTCAAGGTCATCTTTTTCCATAATCGCACCCGTAGGATTGCAGGGGTACGGCAGAATAACCGCTTTCGTTTTGGGGGTTATCGCATTTTTCAGCTGTTCGGGAGTAAGCTTGAAATCGTCTTTTGCCTTGGTTTCGATTATTACGGGGGTGGCACCTGCCAAAACCGTCATCGGTTCGTAGCAGACATAGCTCGGTTGAGGAATTATTATTTCGTCTCCCGGCTCGGTTATGGCACGGATAGCCGCGTCTATTCCCTCACTGCCGCCTACCGTAACCACAATTTCACTTTTAGGCTCATATTTTATGTTGTATTTTCTCTCGGTATACCTTGAAATTTCCTCGCGCAGCATTTCAAGTCCCCAGTTAGAGGAATATCGGGTTTTACCCTTTTCGAGGGAAGAAATACCCGCATGACGTATACTCCACGGTGTGGGAAAATCAGGCTCACCTACACCGAGCGAAATTACCTCGTCCATCGTTTCGGCAATATCGAAAAACTTTCTGATTCCCGAAGGCTTTATCGAAACGACATCTTTTCGCAGTATCTTATTGTAATCTATCATAAAAGAAGTGTCCCCCTGTCGTCCGACTTTCCGCCGACAAGCTCAACATCCATTTCTTTATATCTGCGCAAAACAAAATGTGTTGATGTGGAGGTTACCGAATCAATGGTGGAAAGCTCCTTTGCAACAAACATTGCAACCTGCTGGAAGGTTTTACCCTTAACTATAACGCAAAGGTCGTAACCGCCCGACATAAGATACACCGATTCTACCTCGCTGTATTTCATTATTCTCTCGGCAACCTCTTCAAAACCGAGGCCCGCCTTGGGTGTTACATTAAGCTCTATTACAGCCGAAACATAAGCGGTATCAAGTCTTTCCCAGTCGATAACCGCTTTATATCCGCGAAGCAGTCCCGATTGCTCCATATCGTAAATTTCGTTTAAAACCGCCTCTGCGGTAAGCCCTGTCATTGTGGCAAGCTCTTCAACGGTATAGCGCGCGTTTTTGTTAAGCAAATTCAATATTTTAGTGTTCATAGTAACCTCCGAATTATTGTTTTTTCTTATTTAAGTTAAGCAGTACCACTGCAAATAAAACCATAATTATTCCGATTGCGGAAAATATATCGGGAATTTCATCGTAAACGATTATTCCCACCACCGTAGCAACAACCGGCTCGATTGATGAAGCGATGATTGCAGGACCGTTTTCGGCATTTTTAAGCCCGATATTATAAAGCAAATACGGTAAAATCGTATTTAAAACGGCAATTACGACCGCATAAATCATTACCGATTTATCCTGCTTTGCTATTTCTGCAATTTCCCACGGCTTTGCGAAGAATGCCGAACCCACCGCCGAAAATACAAAGGTATAAAACGTAATGGTAAGGGTATCGTAGTTTCTGTCTACCGCATATCTGCCGAAAATGGTATACAGTGCATAGAAAAATCCTGCACCGAGTCCGGTTAAAACGGCAACAAAAGGAATTTCGTCATTCCCGGTGACGAGCCCCGAAACGAGGGCACAGCCCGAAAATGCAATAATACTTGCTATAAGCTTTTTGACGGTTATTTTTTCACCGAACAAAATCGCCGAAAAGAATATTACAAAAAAGGGTGCGGTATACATCATAACCGTTTCGAAGGAAATAGAAGCAATGGTCATTGTATAAAAATGGAAAAAGGTAAAAACAAGTACACTTACTATTCCCGTACCGAAAAAGCACCAAATATCCTTGAGTTTTATTTTAAAAAGCTTACGGTTAAAAATCAGCATATATGCACCGAGCAGAACAACCGTTAAAAATCCCCTAATAAAAACTATCTGCATAGAGGAAATTCCGGCGGAATTAAGCCCTCTTACCGAAATGCTTATTGTGCCCCACAACACGCCTGCCAAAAAAGTAAAGAGCAAACCGTTGTATTTTATTTTTGCCATAACCCACATACCTCAAAGACTGCTTAAAATATACCTATTTAGTAT
>JAGHTJ010000020.1 GCA_018065375.1 Candidatus Equinaster intestinalis
AAGACAATTATTATCTGTGCGATTATTGCTGTTGCAATAGCTGTAATTCTTACGGTTGTTTTCAAGCTCACAAGCAACAATGAGGAAGGCGGAAAAACTGACAGTTCAAGTAGTGCCGCCAGCGTTTCGGCTCTCTCGGAATCAACCAAGAGCTATACCTCGGAGGAGCTCTCGGCTATAGCCGAATGGTGGGAAACCGTAAGCGTCACCAACGAAGCAGAATAAAATATTGCGGTTATTTTTCAGCCGATTTCATCTCGGCTGTTTAATAAAAAAATTTACGGAGAGGAAATTTCTAATGAAAAATTTCAAAAAAATTATTGCGATAATTATGGTTACCGCTATGGTTGTTGCCTGCTTTGCAGGCTGCGGCGAAGAAAACGGAACCTCCGGTGACACCTTCTTTATCGGTGCAACCGGCCCCCTTACCGGCAGCGTAATGTCTTACGGTGTTTCGGTTAAAAACGGCGCTCAACTCGCAGTTGAGGAAATCAATGCCGCCGGCGGACTTGATGGTATAAACTTTACCTTCGAAATGCTTGACGACAAGGCAACTGCAGAAGATGCCGCAACCGGTTACGACCAGCTCTTTGATAAGGGTATGAACCTTTCTCTCGGCTCGGTAACCTCCGGCTCCTGCGAGGCATTTGCTACAAAAGCGGCAAAGGATAAGCTTTTCTTCATCACTCCTTCTGCTTCTGCGGCAAACGTTATTGAAAACCGTCCCACAGCATTCCGCGTTTGCTTCGGCGACCCCGACCAGGGTATTCTCGCGGCTGACGAGCTTTCAAAAACCTACACCAAAATCGGTGCTATCTACGATTCTTCGGACGACTATTCAAGCGGTATCTACGCCGCATTCGAAAGCGAAATGAAGAAGCTCGGCAAGGCATACACCGTACAGTCCTTCGATAAGGAAAACAACCGTGACTTCTCAACCCAGGTTGAAGCCCTTAAGGATTGCGAGGTTATCTTCCTTCCGATTTACTACACCGAAGCCGGTCTTATTGCAAAGGCCTGCGTTTCAAAGGGCGTAAACGCTCTTCTCTTCGGTTGTGACGGTCTTGACGGCGTTGCCGGTCAGATTGACTCCACCGTTACCAACACTATCAAATACATCACTCCCTTCGATGTAAATTCAACCGAGGAAAAAACCGCTAACTTTGTTAAGAGCTATACCGCAAAGTATAACACCGCTCCCGACCAGTTCGCGGCTGACGGCTACGATGCCATATACACCATTTTCGAGGCACTCAAGGCTGCAGGCGTTAAAGACACGAAGCTTGAAGCCGCCGAAATGAGCGAAAAGATTATTGCCGCTCTTACTGCCGAAACCTTCTCATACAAGGGTGTTACCGGCGGTATGACCTGGGACGCTTCATGTGCCTGCACCAAGGTTCCGGTTATAGTTGAGCTCGGAAAATAATTTTCAAATGAATTAAAATAAGTCTTTCGGCAAGCGGGATTTTTCCCGCTTGCTGAAAACTCGTTTTATAAGATTTATACCGAAAAAACATTAAAGGAAATATTTAGTGTCTTTTCGGTGTAAACCTAATTTTTTATAAGGGGAAGAAACAATGAGCGTTTTACTTGACGGTTTGAGCCTCGGTGCTGTTTATGCACTTATTGCGCTCGGCTACACGATGGTATACGGAATCGCCAAAATGCTGAATTTTGCACATGGCGATATTATAATGGTAGGTGCCTACACGATTTTTGCATTCACCACAAGCTTTTCGGGTAATATTTTTGTGGGTTTTGCAATTTCGGTGGTTGTCTGCTGTATCATGGGAATTGTTATTGAAAAGCTCGCCTACAAGCCCTTGCGCGGAGCATCACCTCTTGCGGTACTTATCACGGCTATCGGTGTAAGCTATCTCTTGCAGGGCATCGCCCAGCTTACCTTCGGCGCAAAGCCGCATCAGGTATCCCTCCCGGATTTCGGCAAGGTTGATATTTTGGGAAGCAAGATAAGCGTAAATACACTGATTACCCTTATTGTGGGCGCAATTATCATGGCGGCTTTAACTGTTTTCGTTAAGAAAACCCGCACCGGCAGAGCAATGCTTGCCGTTTCCGAGGACAGAGGCGCGGCACAGCTTATGGGTGTAAGCGTAAACAGTATAATTATGATAACATTTGCAATAGGTTCCGCTCTTGCAGCATTTGCTTCGCTTTTCTACCTTATGCAGATACCCGCGGTTGAACCTACGCTGGGCTCAATTCCCGGTATCAAGGCATTTACGGCGGCGGTTATCGGCGGCATCGGTTCTATTCCCGGCGCTATGATAGGCGGCGTAATGCTCGGCGTTGTTGAAAAAATATGCCTCAGCATTCCGGCAATCAAGGATTATACAACCGCCATTGAATTCAGTTTACTTATTGTGATACTGCTTGTACGTCCTATCGGACTGCTCGGCAAGAAGCGCAGAGAGAAGGTGTAAGCAATGTCCTTAATAAAGAATATCAAAGAAACTTTCAAATGGAAATATCAGATAAACTACATCGGAGTTGCCGCATTCCTTATACTTATGATAGTTTTAAGCGAAACCGGCAACCTCACCCGCTCGGTTGCGGGACTTCTCGTAAGAATTGCTTACAGCATTATTCTTGCGGTATCGCTTAACCTCGTTGTAGGATTTTTGGGAGAGCTCTCGCTCGGTCATGCAGGATTTATGTGCGTTGGCGCATACCTCGGCTGTTACGCGGCAAATTATCTCACCCCAATCCTTAACAATCCGATTTTAACACTCATCGCCGCTATGTTTATCGGCGGAATTACGGCGGCAATTTTCGGACTTATAATCGGTCTGCCCGCCCTTCGCCTTAAGGGAGACTATCTCGCCATCGTTACTCTGGCGTTTGGTGAAATCGTAAGAAACGTTTTCAAAAACCTGCCTATGTTCGGCGGCGCAAAGGGACTTATCACAAGCGATATTCAAATGAACTCCAAGGAGCTCTTCATAATTGCATTTATCGTGGTTTTGGTTGTGCTTTTCCTTACTCAAAACCTTATCCGTTCAAAGCACGGCAGAGCCATTACGGCTATCCGCGATAACGAAATCGCCGCAAAGGCAATGGGTGTAAACGTTACATTCTATAAGCTTTTCGTTTTCACCGTTTCGGCGTTTTTCGCGGGAATGGCGGGTGTTATTTACGGACATTTTGCCAACCCCGTTCTTTACGGAACATTCTCTTACAACTATTCGATAGAAATTCTCGTAATGGTAGTTCTCGGCGGTATGGGCAGTATAAACGGCTCAATCCTCGCCGCAGCACTTATAACCTATATCAATTTCAAGCTCCAAAGCGAGCTCACCGGCGACCTCGCCGCACTCAAATTGCTCATCTATGCGCTGATTTTGATAGTAGTTGTTGTATTCGGAAACGCTCCCGCGCTTGCTCCGC
This sequence comes from Candidatus Equinaster intestinalis, assembly GCA_018065375.1. The sequence continues at coordinate 3,409 of JAGHTJ010000020.1, forward strand.
TCAAGGAAAAATTGAGCATCAGAAACTTTAAAAACAAAATTTTCAAGCGAGACAAACACCCCGAAGTAGTAAGCGATGACGCGGCAGACTGGAACAAAATCAAAACCAAAATAAATATGGACGAGGTTCTTTCAACCGATTTATCAGTTCAGGACGATGTTTACCCTGAAAATTTTGAGGAGGGTAAATAAAATGGCGGATATAATTCTTAAAACAGAAAATCTCGGCGTAACCTTCGGCGGTCTTAAGGCCGTTCAGGGGGTAAACCTCGAGATAAAGAAAAAACAGCTTTACGGTCTTGTAGGCCCCAACGGTGCCGGCAAAACCACCATATTCAACCTGCTTACCGGCGTTTATCAGCCCACCTCCGGAACATTCTATCTTGACGGTGAAAAGCTCAACGGTAAATCCCAGGAAGCAATCAACCACAAGGGTATCGCACGTACTTTCCAGAACATTCGTCTTTTCAGCAATATGAGTGTTGTAAGAAACGTAATGGTTGGACTTTCTCACCAGCCCGAGTTTAAATGCAATCCCTTTGTAAGTATGCTCCGTTTACCGAAGCATTTTAAAACCGAGGTTGAAATGAGGCAAAAAGCCAAGGATATTCTTTCTATCTTCGGTCTTTACGACCAGCGAAACAATCTCGCCTGCAATCTGCCCTACGGCAAGCAGAGAAAGCTCGAAATTGCCCGCGCCCTCGCAACCAATCCGAAGCTTTTGCTTCTCGATGAGCCTGCCGCGGGTATGAACCCCAATGAAACGGCAGATTTGATGGAAATTATCCGCAAAATCAGAGACGAATACGATTTGACAATACTCCTTATCGAGCACGATATGAAGTTTGTTTCGGGTCTTTGCGATGAAATAACGGTTCTTAATTTCGGCACGGTACTTGCTCAAGGCGACACCAAAACCGCCCTTAACGACCCCGAAGTTATCAAGGCGTATATAGGAGGTTAATTATGGCATTTCTTGAAGTTAAAAACCTCGAAGTATATTACGGCGTAATTCAAGCGCTTTCCGGTATCAGTTTTGAGGTAAACAAGGGCGAAATTGTAACCCTTATCGGTGCCAACGGCGCCGGCAAAACTACCACAATGCAGAGCATTATGGGTCTTATCCCCGCAAAAAGCGGCTCGGTAATTTTTGACGGCAAGGATATTTCAAAAACCCCCGTTCACAAGATTGCGCGTCTCGGTATGACCCAGGTTCCCGAAGGAAGAAGAATTTTCAAGGAGCTTACGGTTTACGAAAATCTGCTTATGGGAGCCTACTCCAAAAAGGATATGCGCGCCATAAAGCAGGATATTGAGGAAACCTACACATATTTCCCGAGGCTTAAAGAGAGAAAGAAGCAGATAGCCGGAACCCTTTCGGGCGGCGAGCTTCAGATGCTTGCGATGGGCAGGGCAATGATGAGCCACCCCCAGCTTTTAATGCTTGACGAACCCTCGATGGGTCTTTCGCCGCTTCTTGTAGACGAGGTTTTCGACATCATCGTAAACTGCTTTAACAAGCGCGGCACAACCATACTGCTTGTTGAGCAGAATGCCGGCAAGTCGCTCGCGATTTCCGATAGAGCCTATGTTCTCGAAAACGGCAGGATTGTCCTTTCGGGCACCGGCAGAGAGCTGCTTGACAGCGAAGAGGTTAAAAAAGCCTATTTGGGCGGTTAAAACAACAAAAAGAGGAGCGTTGCTCCTCTTTTTTTATTGGATTATTACACGGTGCGGTTTTCGCGCCGTTTTTTATTTTCGGCGGGCGGCGGCAAGGCGAAGCCTTGCCTTTTGAGTGCTAACAGCACTCATCGCCCGGGGTGCCCCGGGCAGCCGCCCGCCGAACAACAAAATTTCATCAGTTTATTTTTTCATCACCTTGCGGGCAAGTGCCATAATGTTTTGCAGGTTGAATATTGCGATAAAGCAGAGGAAACCGAATTCGTAGGCTATCCAATGCTCCGGTTCTAAAAGCATCACCACGGTCTGACCCAAAATCAGCGCCGAGTTCACCGTTACCGTAAGGGGTGAGAAGGAAATATCACGATTCCTTATCTTTATATCTATCGCTCTTACAATGAATACGAGGAAATAGCTGATGCAGGTGGCTATTGCCGCTCCCTGCGCGCCGTAGCGCAGTATCAGAAAATAATTCAAAACTATGTTTGAAACCGCCCCGATAATGGTGGTTGTAAGTGTTGCAACATTGCGCGACTGCGCGAGGTAAACATTGCCGAGGAAGGTTACGAAGCAGGAGAAAGCGGTAGCCACGAGCAAAACCGGAATATACTGCCACGAGGTATAATAGCTCTCGGCAAGCAGGATTTTTGTTACAAACTTCGCCGTAAGAATAAGTCCGGAGCAAACAAGAAAAACGCCGCTTTCAAATGTTTTGAAAACATTTGAATAAAATACGTTTTTATCCAATGTTTTGTTCTCCTTAACGGCGGATAACTGCCACGCATCGAGGAAAATCGTTGCTATAAGGGTTAAAATCGTGGGCACCTTGTACGCCACGGCATAAAGGCCGTTTGCCGAATTTCCCACCATATATTTTACGAAATAACGGTCCGAAACGTTTACGACCCACCAAAGAAGCGAGGTAGGCATAAGCGGAATTGCAAACCGTATCATAGTTTTGGTAAGCTTGGTGTTAAGGTTTTTAAAATCAACGTATTTGTAGAGCTTGGCGCCGATTGTAAGGAATACAACCGAGCAAAAATCGGCAATTATTATGGCAAGCATATAGCCCACAATGCCCATTTTAAGGGGGATAAGGAAAATTATTGTAAGCAGGCAGGTCATAAAGGTTGAAAAAATACCGTCTGCCGCGTAGAGCTTAACCTTATCGTCACTCCGAACAAAGAAACTGCAAATATGCCGCAGAGACGACATAAGAATATGAGCATACAAAATATAAATGTACTTCTTTAAATCTTCAACCAGCATTATAAGGGGCGCGGCGCACAAAAGCAGGGCAAAGCCGATGCCAACCGCCACAAGGCCGGTTGTAAAAACATCCGACTGCTTATAATCGTTATCCACGCCGAAGCGGATTATGGCGTTTGTAATGCCGAGCATTGCGATAGGAAGAAGCAGGCTGGCGGAGTTTATAATAATATCGAGCACGCCGAATTCAGCCGTTTCGAGAGCGCGGCTGTAAAAGAATACCATTATAAAGGAAAGTATTTTCGAACCGAATGTGCCGATGGCGAAAATTGCGGTGTTTTGCGCCAATTTTTTATACTTGTTCAACCTATCACCTCCAAACCGGACTCTTTTAAAATCAGAAAATGGAAATTATCCAGGGAATTCCGTAGGAAATAAAGCTCATAATGGCGGCGGCGATAACAAGACCGCAAATTATGGCAATCAGCGCCTTTTTGAACTTTACACCGAGCAATGCGGCAAGCAAAGCGCCGGTCCAGGCCCCCGTTCCCGGGAGGGGAATGCCTACGAAAATCATAAGCCCCCAAAACTCACCCTTTTCAAGTTTATCTTTTTTGTTGAGGGTTTTTGTTTCAAGCTTGTTTACAATAGGAGAGAAGAGCCTTGTTTTTTTCATCCAGGCGAAAATCGGAATTATGAGCCATAAAATAAAGGGAATCGGAATAAAATTGCCGAGCATACAGATACAAAGCGCCTTTAAATAGGGAATACCCATAATGCTTGCCACCGGCAAACCGCCACGAAGCTCGATAAGGGGCAGCATCGAAACGAGCGCCGCGATTATCTCCTTCGGAAATGGCAGATTTTGAAACCAATTAAGTAAAGCGTCCATAAAACTCTCCTTGTATTTTATCCAAATAATTATACTATAAAATATGATTTAAGTCAAATTAAAAACCGCTTTTTCAAGCGGCTTTAATCATTTCTTTTCCTTTTTGCTCAAAAATCCTTTTGCGATTTCGGTGATGTTGGTAATTGCAGAGGGTTGCTCGTTTAAAATTTTAACACGCGCCTCGCCGTTTTCCAAAACCACTACCGCCTTGGGCTTTACGGTGATCTTGCCGCCCGCCCCCGCCGGATTTTTTTCATTTTTTCTTGCCTTTTTATCCATTCCGCCGCCCGCAAATCCGATTGATAAATCGTTTACGGTGAAAACGGTACTGCCGTTTTGGGTCACCACCGGCTCGCTGATAACCGAGCCGCTTTTGGTCATTTCGAGGGTTTTATCGGCGGTAAATTCTATTAAATCGGCAACCGAACGGTTACTGTTTTCCTTCATTTTGTATTCCTCCGTTTTTGGCATAATCTATGCCCACTTTTATTACCAAAATAACCGCAAAAATCAGCAGGCAACCAAGTTTCAGGTGAATATCGAACACGGTGTCGCTTGATTCAAAATCGGCTGAAAGGTTAATTTTCGGGCTTCTGCCCGCCATACATTTTTCCTGCACTAATGACGCCAGCGGATATATCACCGAGCAGAGCGCGCCGTATTTTATGGCGGTTTCGGCGGCGTCCGTACCGGCGCACACACACTCGGCATTGAGCTTTTCAACCCTTATATTCCGCAGGAGCACCGGCATTCTTTTTAAAACCGAAAGAATGATTTTCAGTATTTTATGAATATCGGTTTTTTTGGATTTTTTCTTTTTATCGGCGGTCTCCTTTTTCGGCTCTGCCGTTTTTTCCTTTTCATCGGTCTTCTTTTTGGCGCTTTTGTTTACCACGGTTATAAACAAAAGCTTGATTTTATATATAAATGGCGCGCCGGAGGCATACCGCAGCTCCACCCGCACCGGGCAGAGAAGCAGCAGAAAAATCAGCCCCAAAATGCAGAGCAAAACTATGCCGATGATTTTTAAAACTGTCATTTCGCATCACTCTAAAATAGTATTATCTATTATGGTTTTATTATAATTGAAAAGTAGTGATAAGTCAACTAACGTAACTTTTTCTTTTAATTTCAAGGGAAATGTGGTATAGTTAAAGAGGTGATTAAAATGAAAAAAACAGGTTTAACAATAATTATTTCGCTCCTTTGCGTATTGCTATGCGGGTGTTCGGTTGTTTTCGGGGCGAAAACGGCGCTCGAAGATACATTAAAGGAATTTCAGAGCAACTTAAACGCCATCGCCGGCGCAACTACTGACCCGATTACCGCCGCCGTTGCCGAAAGTTTTTCGTATGACGTTGGCAGTCAAAACAAAAACGATGAAACCGGCGCAGTTACCGTGAGCGTTGAGATTACAACGGTGGACACCGAGGATTTGCAATCCCGCGCTTCCGCCGCCTGCGGAACGAACCAGGAAAAGATGTCGGAATGGATTAAAAACGCCGTTAAAAACAAGGATTACAAGCTGGTTACAAACAAGGCGGAGGTGCCGATGGTGCAAAACGATGAGGACAAATGGGAGATTGATTACACCGGTGATATTTTTGATTTCTCCAACGCCTTTACGGGTGGACTCGGCAGCAGTATTTTCAGCAAGGAAGGCACGCTCGAAAAATAATTTTTTACTAATAAAATTTCAGCATATATAAGGCGACCGCCGGGATGCTTTGCACCCCGGCTTTTTTGCCTTTTGATATAAAAGGCAAAAAACGGACACCGAAGGTGTCCGCGGTCGCCGTGTTTTATGGTGAAGCCTTATTTAAGCCGTAGGGGCGAACTGTGTTCGCCCGAAAAGGACGAGTGAAGAATTATGAATTATGAATTATGAATTGTGAATTAGGTGTGGCGCCGTCTCCTACGGTTGCAAAAAGAACCCGCCCGAGCAGTAAACTGCTCGGGCGGGAGTTTTATTGGTTATTCGGCTTTTGTAGCTTTAAGCTATCGGTAACTTATTCTGCTACCGGAGCTTTACCAACACCGAAGTATGCGAACATACTCTGAATATCGCTTGTCACCTTATCAACAGTAACGGTAACGGTGTAGGTCTTGGTCGGGTCGAGATTATCATAGAGGAATACCTCGCCTGCCGCGCCGTTTTCACTATCTGTCGCACCGTTTTTTGCAACATATACCGGGTCATTATCGGTAAGTGTAACAGTAACATCAGAATGTAAATCGAACCAACCGAACATACTCAAGGTGTATGCGCCGGTAAATGTGTAGCTGATTGTTGCATCGTTTCTATTTGCCTTCAGGACAGGTCCGGATGCGCCAACAAACTTTCTTACATTTCTATCAGTACCTGTAGCAGGTTTGGAAGGAGCGGATATTGCATCCCAACCGTTATAGGTTACTTTGTCTCTGCCTACCATCTCGTAGCTCATCGGTACAGAAAGGTTATTATAAGTAGCAGCTTGGTTTTGATGATCCACAAGTGCGGTGGGATTGGCCTCTGCACTCTTGCCGAGCCACGTCTCAATATTCTTAACTATTTCTTCGGTATAAAGCCTATAGCCTGCCGCTCTCGGATGAACAGCATCGTAATAGTATTTATTCCATTCAGTTGTACCTTTATCGGAAATGCTCTTGCCTACCGGAGTTAAATCGATGTAGTAAACACCTTCGTAGTCTGCTACGTTCTTATGAGCTACTGCATGGTCGTTAATGCTGTTTACAGTAGTGGCATTAGGAACGGTAATAACGATAATATCGGCTTTGGGGCACTTCTCACGGGTTCTGCGAATCATGGAATCCATAAGAAGCGCACTCTGCTCTGCGCCGAACTTTCCGCCGTTCATGGCATTATCGGTGTAATAGTCGTTAATCGAGCACTCAAGGAAAATGAGGTCGGGCTCAACGCTGTTGTTCAAAACATGAGTTTGCGGGAAGGATGAACTCTGATCGTAACGAGCCGCACCCCAAACTGATGAAGAACCGCTCATTGTTTTATCGTATCCGGTAACGGTTGCATTCGGATACTCGCTTGCAAACCAATCTCTTGTTTGTGTTCTCCAGCAATCGGTGGGTGTATTCATACCATAGGTTACCGAGCCGCCCAAGTATGCTATATTGAGTTTCTTGGTTGTGGTAAGCTTATAGTATGTGTTATTGAGGTTGGGTTCAGTAGTTTCTTCGGGATCTACCGGGGGATCTACCGGAGGAACTACCGGATCCTCGGGGATTACAGGGGGGTCTACCGTGCTCGATGTTTTACCGGAAGCAAATGCTGCGATTCTTGCAGCCTTATCGCCGTTTACGGTGAGGGTTACATAATGTGTAACATTTTCAGTAAGTGAATCGTAGAGGTATACGCATCCGCCCTCCTTTTCGCCGATGGTCTTTGTAGTTGCGGAATTACCATCGAGTGTAACGGTTACATTGGAGCCTTCAAGGAACTTACCGTAAAGCATTACGCTGTTACCGGTGAAGTAATAGGTCATAGTTGCGCCCTTTGTGGCTTCTACCGCTTCATTAGGAGTATGATAACCCGAGATGTACTGAATTACGCCGTCTCCGCTTTTGGGGGTGTAATCATTCCAGGTGCCGGTGGTCTTTATAGCCTCGGAGCCCTTATAAGCGAACTCGAAGCTTGTGGGAACCTGATAGCCTTCATAGGTAGTAGCCTCCGCCTCGTAATTAACGGGCTGTGCGGGGGTTTCCTCAATTGCAGCAAGCTTTGCAGCAAGAGCGGTTGTAACTATCTCGGCATATTGGGTATGACCATCGCTGTTGGGGTTCAATGTATTAGAGAAATAAGTTGACCATTGGTCATCTTCCAATACCTGCTCTGCAAAATCCACAAGGCTTATATAGGTAACACCTTCATAATTTGCTACGGCTTTGTGAGCTGCATAGATTTCAGTAGAATCAAGATAATCTTTGCCGGTAGTATCAACAATTACGATTTCGGTCTGCGGTTTAGTAGCCCAGGTCTGGCGAATCATTGATTCAAGCAAGATTGCGGTTTGCTTCGCATCGGGCGAATTTGCATTGCCCGAGTTGCGAGATGACATGGCATCATGCAAGCTCGTTGCTATAAATATAATGTCAGGATTCTCTGACAACACACCCTTCTCCCAGCGAGCGGCATGCCATGTTGAAGAAGTATCAAAGGTAGATGTTTTTCCGGTTACGGTGCCGGTGGTCTGGCTATTAAGCCAGTGGGTTACCTTTGCGGTCCAAGCGGTAGCGCCCCATTCGATCGAGGAGCCAACATATAC
>JAGHTJ010000083.1 GCA_018065375.1 Candidatus Equinaster intestinalis
ACCCTTCATTTCATATATTTTATCGGATAGATAAAATGAAAGAAGGGTCTTTTAATGGTAAAAGAGTATTATCCGGAAGGTTTTATATGCGATACGGTGCAGAATAAGAAAAGACTTCGCACACCCTCCGATATTGCGGCTTTAGTCGGAACGGGAGAGATTGTCGAGTCGGTCGCCTTTATGTGCAATTCCGAGCATGATTTGATAGTAGACCTCGGCTGTATGCGGGGAATTATCCGCAGGGAAGAGGGAGCTATCGGAATAGCGCAGGGCGTAACCCGAGATATAGCCCTTATTTCCCGGGTTGGCAAAAGCGTTTGCTTCACGGTAGAAAGTGTAAAACCCGATAATACCGGCAAGCTCTGTGCAATACTTTCCCGCAGAAAAGCGCAGGAGATATGCCGAAAAGAGTTCATCGAAAAACTCTCCGCCGGAGACGTAATAAACGCGCGTGTTACCCACCTTGAAAGCTTCGGTGCATTTTGTGATATAGGTTGCGGAATTGTGGCGCTTCTTCCCATAGATTCCATATCCGTTTCACGGATTTCCCACCCGAGCGATAGATTTTTTGTGGGAATGGATATAAAGGTAATCGTGCGCGCCATAATGCCGGACGGTAAGATTATGCTCACCCATAAGGAACTGCTCGGAACCTGGATGCAGAATGCCGAAACACTCTCATCGGGTCAAACGGTTACCGGTGTTATCCGTTCTGTAGAGGATTACGGAATTTTTGTGGAGCTGGCTCCCAACCTTGCCGGCCTTGCAGAGCCGAGAAACGATGTTTATGTAGGGCAGAGCGCGAGCGTTTACGTAAAGAGCATAATACCTGAAAAAATGAAGGTTAAGCTCATTATAATAGATACTCTTTGCAATGAATATAAACCGCAGATACGGTACTTTTTTGAGGGAGAAAGAATGGATAGCTGGTACTATTCACCGCCTTCCTCCCAAAAACAGATAATCACGGAATTTTAAAAAACGGAGGAAATTAAAATGGCAGAAGAAAGAAAATGCGATAGTACATCTTGTAGCGGCGATTGCTCACATTGTGCTTCGGCAAATAAGGAAAAGGCAAACTTTATCGAACCCCTCAACTCCTTCAGCGAGGTAAAAAAGGTAATAGGTGTAGTAAGCGGTAAGGGCGGAGTCGGTAAGTCTTTGGTCACGGCAGGACTTGCCAATGTAATGAGAAAATCGGGTTATTCGGTAGGCATACTCGATGCCGATATTACCGGACCCTCGATACCGAAAATGTTCGGTATAAATTCGAGAGCAATGCAGGATGAAACGGGTATTTTGCCGGCTGAAACCAAAAACGGAATGAAGGTAATGTCGGTAAATCTTCTGCTTGAGGATACCGAGTCGCCGGTAGTATGGCGCGGCCCCGTAATTGCCGGCGCGGTAAAACAGTTCTGGACCGATGTAAACTGGGGAGTTACAGATTATCTTTTTATCGACTGTCCTCCCGGAACCGGTGACGTTCCGCTCACGGTTTTCCAGAGCCTCCCGCTTGACGGTATCGTAATAGTAACCTCTCCGCAGGATTTGGTATCGCTTATAGTTAAAAAGGCGTATAATATGGCAAAAATGATGAATATTCCGGTGCTCGGCATAGTTGAAAATATGAGCTATGTAAAGTGCCCCGATTGCGGTAAGGAATTTCATATTTTCGGCAGCGGAAAAACCGAGAGCATAGCAGACGAACTCGATTTGCCGCTTTTGGCGCGCGTTCCGATTGATGCCGATATGGCTACAATGATTGATAACGGTATGTTCCATTTAAGCGATAACACCTATTTCGATGATGCCGCAAGATTTATAGATGCAAAACTGAATAAATAAAAAATGCCGAGGCAAAAGCCTCGGCATAAATAATTTTTACAGATAAATTTTACGAAGCTGCTCGGGGGAAAGCGCCGATAAATCGGCAGGGGCAATATCAAATGCCGTTTTACAGCCGTAATCATTTCTTGCATTCATCTTGTAAATTGCTCTCGCAAAGCATACAAGAACGCTTGCGGTAAATTCGGGGTTTGAATCAAGCTTTAAGCTGTATTCGATGATGTGATTGTGCTTTCCGTCTCCCGTTTTTCCGCTTCTTATTACAAAACCGCCGTGGGGCATTTCGCTGTGTTCACGGTCAAGCTCTTCCTGTGTGATAAAATGAACAATCGTATCGTAATCGGCAAAATATTTGGGCATTGTTTTGATTTCGTTTTCAATGCGCGCCTTGTCGGTACCGTCCTTGGCAACTACAAAACATTCGCGCAGATGCTTCTGCCTCGTGGTAAGCTCGGGATTTTCGCCATTTCTTACACTTTCGAGAGCACTTTCTATCGGGCAGGTGTACTGACGTGCGTCCGCTACGCCCTCAATTCTGCGTATAGCGTCCGAATGGCCCTGGCTGATACCTTTTCCCCAGAATGTGTAATCCTTGCCCTCGGGCAAAATGCAGGAGGAATAAAGACGTGTAAGGGAGAACATACCGGGGTCCCAGCCGGCAGAAATAAGAGCAGTTTTATTGCCATTTAAAGCCGCATTATTTACATTTTCAAAATGAACCGGTATATCGGCGTGGGTATCAAAACTGTCCACCACGCAGAAATGCTCTGCAAGATATGGAGTCATTTTTGGTAGGTCGGTAGCCGAGCCGCCGCAGATTATAACTACATCAATATCGTTTTTGTAGTTTAAAATATCATTTGCGGGATAAACCTTGCCGCCGAGAGTTTTAACATTTTCAGGATTTCGGCGGGTAAAAATGCCGAAAAGCTCGGTATCGGGGTTTTGGCGCAAAGCGAGTTCAACGCCCTTTCCCAAATTGCCGTAGCCGTAAATTGCAATTTTCATAAACATCACCTTAATTATAATAAAATTTTAAGTGCCGTTTGTCAATAAAAAGGTTTATATTGACATAAATATTTTAAGGTGGTATACTTTTTTTAATATTTTTAAGGAGAAAAAATTTGGGAATATCAGAACTTTTTTTGATTGCGGTCGGTCTTTCGATGGACGCTTTCGCCGTATCCGTTTGTAAAGGACTTGCCACAAAACAGCTGAAATTCAAGCATTTACTG
>JAGHTJ010000094.1 GCA_018065375.1 Candidatus Equinaster intestinalis
GCTCTGATTCTTGCCGCGGCAGCCGGAGTTACGTTTTTCGTGACAAAAAAAGCCAAAAACTTATCGGCTGAAGAAAGTTCTTCGCGCGTGAGCACCGAAAGTGTTATTTCCTCCGAAATTTCGAGCGAAACCGAGGAGCCCATCCAAATCGAAAGCTCAAGCGAGCCCGAAAAAGAAAAGCTTCTCGAAATCACCGTTCCCGCAAAGCAGACCGCTCAAACCACCGAGCCGAGCTTTTCCTTTAAGGGCAGTTGTGACGGTGAATTTGAAGTTTTACTCAACGGCGAGCCGGTAAAGGGCACCGAAAAGGGCGTTGTATCGGTTACGGTAGAGCTCAAGGCGGGCAAAAATACTTTTAAGTTCACCCACAAGGGCAAGGACTACACGTATACCATAAATTATAAGTACACCGTACTTAAAAGCGTTTCTCCCGCCAAAAGCGGTGTTTACTCGGGCGGCTCGGTTATAACCGTAAATGCAGATGCACGCGCAGGTGCAAATGTAAGCGCAACCTTTATGGGTAAAACCGTAACACTTAAAAAGGCGGTAAACCAGGACGAAAACGATGAATTTGAGGACAGCGAAATTTTCACTAATTTCAGCGGAACCTTTACCCTGCCCGAATCAAATCTGATTGAAACCTCGCTTGGCAAGATAAAGGTTACGGCTTCCTGCGGCGGTGTGACACAAACCCTCAATTCGGGAGAAATACGTCTTAAAAAGAACACCTCGGTAAAACCGAGCGACCCCGCCGTAACACCGAAGGGCGCAAATTACATTGATGTAGGCTCGGGGCTTATCGCAACAATAGTTGCCGATTCTGCCGAAACCTTTGACGGAAACACAACCGATGATTTATCCCGCCCCACCAACAACTATCTTCCCAAAGGTACGCAGGACTACTGCGCCGAGGGTACCGTAAGCAACGGCGACAACACCTATTATAAGCTTCGCTGCGGACGAAGAGTTTACACAACCACCTACCCCGATAATTCATACAAGCTTACCGTAGCAACAACCTCTCTCGGCAAGCTGCCCGACCACAATGAAATCAAGGTAAGCTCCTTCCAAAATGACGGACAGTATCAGTATTTAAAGCTTGATACCCTCTGGAAGGCTCCTTTCTATTTCGAGCTTAAGGACCAAAACTACACCAATGCCAAATACCAGGATTATACCTTCAGCAGTGTTACGTTTTCCTATATAGATATAACATTTTGCTATGCAACCGTTATGGAGGGAGAAATCAGTCTCCCCGAAAACAACCCGATTTTCAAATCTGCCGAAATAATCAAAAATCAGTATGATTATACTCTTCGCCTGCACCTCAATAAGGTAGGCGGATTTTACGGATGGAATGCCTTTTATGATAATGATGGCAAACTCGTCTTCAAATTCTTGAATCCCGCCAAAATGGAAAATCCCGATTCCTTAAGCGGAATTAAAATATTCATTGACGTAGGTCACGGCGGCAGTGATTCGGGTGCGCAGTCCTTTGGAAAGGGTCAATATGAAAAGACCCGCAACCTCTACCTCGCGGGAGTTCTTAAAACCAAGCTTGAGGCTCTCGGTGCCACGGTAATTATGGACCGCACGGAGGACAAGTTCATTTCACCGCCCAACCGTATGGAGCTTATACGCAATGCGGGGGCCGATTTCTGTATAGCCATTCACCACGATTATTCAAGCAACGCTTCGCGCAACGGCTTCGGCTCATACCATTTCACCCCCTATTCAAAGGTTGCCGCCGATTTAGTTGACGAAAAAATGGATGCAACCGGTATTTTCCGCACCGATTGGAAGGTTCGTTTCCATTATTTCTACGGCGCGAGGGTTACCGATTGCCCGGTGGTGCTTACCGAAAACGGATTTATGTCCAATCAGCAGGATTACTATGATATTTTAGACCCCGGCATTAACGATAAAAAAGCGCAGGCTCTTACCGATGCCATTCTTTCGTATTTCAGAAGTATACAGTAATTTCTGCATTTTTCACTTGCTTTTTTTTAAAAGCTGTGATATAATGCTAATCCACTACCGAAAAAAGGAGGAATTACGGTGGAAAACACAAAAACGATAGCCAACAACCGCAAAGCATTTCACGACTATTTCGTTCTTGAAAGCCTTGAAGCCGGAATTGCTCTTTCGGGTACCGAAATAAAATCGGTAAGGCAGGGCGGTGTGAATTTAAAAGATGCCTGGTGCAGTGTGGACGGCGGCGAAATGATAATAAAGCAGATGCACATAAGTCCGTACGACCACGGAAACATCTTCAACAAACCGCCGATGCGCAACCGAAAGCTGCTTCTTCACAAGAAGGAGATTATGCGACTTTTGGGGCTTTCCCAACAGCAGGGCGTTGCACTTATTCCGTTATCGCTGTATTTTAAGGGTTCGCTTGTAAAGGTTCAGCTTGGCGTATGCAAGGGCAAAAAGCTTTACGATAAGCGCGAAGATGCCGCAAGAAAAGACGCGCAGAGGAATATCGAGCGCGCCATCAAAGAACAAAACCGTTAAAAGGCGGAGTTTTCCGCTTTATATACGGGGGCGTAAAGGTTTCGACAGGGATTTTGAAACAGGTTAAGCGAGTAGCGGTGCGGGACCGCTATAAAATCCGCAAATCAATAAATTAGCTCACAAAACAACAGCTAAATTGGCTGCCTAAGGGCAACCCGTCCGTTTGAGAAGTACCGCGGTCTCAACACGGGCGTCGAACAGCGGTAAATGTGAACACGCAAGCGCCTTGTAGCGTGTCATAACCTTTAAGGCTACCGAGCACAGAAGCTTGATGCTTGGTTTCGTGTAAGGGAAACTTTTTTAAGTATCTGCACTCGGAGAAAGACCTGCGAATAAGTTTTTGGACAGGGGTTCAATTCCCCTCGCCTCCACCAACAAAAAACGCACTTTTGTCTACTAGGACAAGAGGCGTTTTTTCTTTTCATCAGGGCAAAAACGCACATATATGCAGAGCTTTTATTACGGAGATTAACGAATGGTTTTTGTGCAAACAGCTGATTGATAATAATTATTTTCAAAAATCACTATTTTTTATTTTTCTCTTGACAGCGTAACAATGTTATGCCATAATATGACCGTAACAATGTTACGGAAAGGAGTGCGGAATGGAAAAACGAGCAGAAAAAATTGGCGAATGGGAAGGAAATTTAATCTCAAAGAAGCAGCTGCTTGAAAAGTACGGTTTTTCCTACGGTGCTTTGTACCGCTGGAAACGTATGGGACTCATTCCTAATGAGTGGTTTATCAAGCAGGCGACGAGCACGGGGCAGGAAACCTTTTTCCCGGAGGAAAAAATCTGTGAAAGAATCGAGTTGATTCTTTCAAAAAAAGACGACGTATCTCTTAATGAATTGGCACAATCCATCAAAGGCTACGAAAATGAAAACAATGTTCTGATGATTTCCACCAAGTACGGTGAAAAATCGTTTGGGGCAGAAGACATCACGCGGGTAAGAATCCGCACAAAGAACGGTGAAAAAGACATCACCGATACGATTCTTTTATGGTTAAAGGAGGATAAAATATGAATATTTCAGGTTCGGGAACGATTGCGGCAGGCGAATACAATGAAGAAATCCACATTAGCGGTTCCGGGCATATCGGCGGTGCCGTCAGATGTACTAAGCTGTCATGTTCCGGTTCGGCCAAAGTCGACGGTGATCTGGATGTTACCGGAGACATCTCGGCTGCGGGCGCCCTTTCGGTGCATGGGAACGTCTGCGCCGGAGGGCAATGCAAAATGTCCGGCGCTGTAAAAATTGACGGTGACATAAAGGCCAATACGCTTAATAACGCCGGTTCAGTGAAAATTGGCGGAGGCATTGAGGCGGAAACCGTCGTGGTTCATGGATGCCTGAATTGCGGGGGACTTCTCAACGCCGAGAATGTGGAAATCAAATTTGAAGATGGCGGTCATGCGGCGGCTGTCGGCGGTGGGAAGATCACTATATGCCGGAAAGGCAAACAACAAAAAAGGGCGTTCAGACTGCCGCTGTTCAAGCGTATAGCAGCGCAATCCTGCGACCTTTTTACGGTGGATGAGTCGATTGAGGGTGACACCGTCGCGGTAGAGTATGTCAGCGCAAATACAGTCACGGGCAGAGTTGTGGCAATCGGCGAGGGGTGCGAGATCGGTACTGTCCGATATAGCGAAGAAGTGGAAATCTCTCCGGACGCAAATGTGGAACACGTAGAAAAAGAGGGATAATAGAATTGATTATTCTATTAAATCCATCC
>JAGHTJ010000036.1 GCA_018065375.1 Candidatus Equinaster intestinalis
GCTTAAGGTTGGTCAAGAGGTTGAAGCAAAGATTATCGCTGTTGACGGTGACAGAAAGCGCGTAAGCCTTTCAATCCGTGCTCTTCTTCCCGAAGAACCCAAGGCAGAAAAAGCAGAAGCTGCTGAACCCGTAGCCGAGGAAGCTCCGGCAGTAGAAGAAGCCGCACCGGCAGAGGTTGAAGCACCTGCTGTAGAGGCACCTGCAGAGGAAGCTGCTGAATAATTAAAAATAAAGGGCGTCTCTTTGAGATGCCCTTTTGTGTAAAAATAAGGAGAAACGATTATGGAAAATAAAAAGTATTTGCCGATTAAAATTGTAAATATGTTGTTTATAATTGCGGCGCTTGTTATGAGCGCGATGGCATTTGTAAAAGCCGATGCGAATTATTCGGCGATTGCCGAAATTGCTCACTCGCTTAACATTTTTACACTCGTTGCAGGTTTGATTTATTTGGTTTACGGCTATAAAAAGAATGCCGCAATCTATTATAAAATCTTTATGGGATTTTTGATGATTTCACAGGGCGTTTTGATTGTTGAATTGATTAACGGCAATACCGAGCCGCCCATTTACACCTCAATAATCTATGCGATTGCTTTTATTGCTACGGTAATACTTACAACGGCGAAGGATTTCGGAAAGGCTATGACCGCTTCCATAATAACCGTTTTGGCGCTTTGCAGAATAGCAATACTAATAATAAACCTTTTCAGCACAGAAACATTTGATAATACTGCATTTTGTCAGTTGAGCCTCGATATAGCAAATCTCCTTTTAGTTGGAACAGCCGCGATTATGATTGCAGGCAAATATATTGATAAGGCGCAAAGAGGCAGTAAGTAAAATTTAAAACGCCATACAAGCGAAAGCTTGTATGACGTTTTTTTTATCCGAGAAATATATCTTTTAAAGAAGCTATCTGTTCTTCTGTTATTCCGCAGGAGAGCAGATAATTTTTTGCGGCGTCCGCCGGTGTGGGACCGAATTTTCCGAGGGCACCGAGCATGGCAATAAAATCGGGACTGTAACGCGAGCGTGTGCCGAAAATCGAAAGGGAAGATAGCTCGTAATCGTTTGCAATGTCCTGCGCTTTACAGCCGAGCAGAGCTTCGAGCAAAAATGCTACCGTTCCGGTGCGATCGCACCCCGCGTGGCAGTGCATATAAATCGGATAATTGCTTTTATCGGCTAATACCGTGAAAATCTTTTTTGTAGTTTCGTTTTCGCTTTCATCGAAAAATTCGCCGTATGCAAGGGAAGAAATGTGATAGGGAATTTCGCCGTAGGGTAACCTGCCTTCGGGATATTCTTCGGTTTCGAGCCTTAAATCGAGCACCGATTTGATTTTTAACTGATGCCTTAAAAAGTACCGCGCCTCGTGGTTGATTTTAAGGGTTCTGTCGGTCTGGGCGCCGCGGATAAGTAAACCGGTTTTGATTTCCTTTCCGTCTTCGGCAATAAGACCGCCTATGTCACGTATGTTGGTGCTTCCCTCAAGATAATACCATTGCGGCATATCTGCGGCAGTTGTAAAACGGTATGTTTCACTTTCGGCAACCGGCTCGCTTTCACCCTCCGCCACCATCTTCCAATAGTAGGTTTTGTTGCGGAGCAGATTCGGTATTGAAATAAAGGTCTGAAATGGAGCTATTTCGTATACATCGGCATCTTCAAAATCCGCGTTTTGAGAGAGATAGAAGTCTACACCGTAAACTTCTTCCATCGAACCCTCATATCCGAATGTAAAAAGAATGTGCCGGGGCAGGGTGTTGTCGCCGTTATTGAGAGTTTTGGGGTTTGCCCAATCAAGGGTTTCGAGAATTTCGCCTTCGTGGTCGGGCAGAGCCGCCATAAGCTCGGTCTGTCTTTTAGGTATCAGGCTCACCACCTGATTGTTTTCGGGACTGAATAAATTTATCTTCATAATAACCTCTTATTTCGAGTATTTCATAATTTCCGCGTTGATTTTTTCGCGTAGCTTGTAGATGGTTTGGGCGTTTTCGGCGCAATGTTCAAAAACAATCTCCTCGCCGCATACCTTTTCAATAAGCTTTATTACCTTTTCTCTGCCGATGTAGCTTTCGAGCAACTGCATTGCCTGCAAATCCTGCAAGCATTCCTTGAAAACTATAAGACGAAGCGAGGGCTCTGCACCGTTTACACCGGGATATACGGTAAACGGGTCGCCTGACGGGAAAGAACCGCCGGCATCAGTTTCGGTAAAGGGATTTATTTTGCGCTTCGAGCACTGCGAATAATAGAAGTTAAAGCCCCAATGCAAAAATCCCTTTATATCATATTTGAATAACTGATATGCAAGGAATCTCGTGCGATAGGAGGGCATGGAAATCAAACGGTTTGATTTTCCGGTAGTTTCGCAACAGCAGTAATATGCCCAAAGGTCTTTAACCTTGTGCTCGAGGAAGGGTTTTATATGGTCGGTTGAAATAATCGGCTCGGGGAATAGACCTCTTTCGTAAAATTCGTATTTAGAAGCCGCGTCAACCATATTAAGACACTTAAGATATGGCAGAACAACATTTTTTGCGGCAAGATAGGATTCAAGATGTTCCTCAAGCGGCTCATCGGAAATGTGAAAATATGTATTTTTGAGTATTTTCTCCGCCTTGAGTTCCTCAATAAGAGCGGGCAGGAAAGCGGCAAGAAATTTCTTGTATTTTGCGCTTGTAGCCGAAACGTCCCAACCGAAAAATCTCTTGAGACCCTTTTCGGTCTGCACCATTATTTTCGGTGTGAACTTTGCGCCCCATTGGGTAAATAAATGAGCCATTTCGAAATATTTAAAGCCCATCTTTTTGGCTAATTTTATGTATCTGTGAAGCTTGTCAAAATTAAAGGAATATTTACCGTCCTTATAGTAAATATCGGTAAGCTGTACGGTAGGACGTTCACCGCCTACAGCCGTATCGAGCGGAGGGGTGAAAATCGGGGTGTAAATAAGGCTTATACCCTCGTGGCGCGCCTCCTTCATAAAGCTTTCGATAAGCTCCCAATGTCTTTCGCTGAAGGTTTCAACTCCGTAGTACGAGCTTATGCAGTCGGTATGGAACCACTGGGTGAAAATAAGCTTCTGCTCGGGCAAAACGGCAGGGAGCACCTTGATATTGAAAACTATGCTTTTTTCGGTTTTTTCTTCTACAGTATAGGGTGAGATTTTTTCGATTTTCTTAAAATCAACCGTGAGTGTGTAATCGCCCGCCTTTTTAAATCCGCCGAATTCAAACCATAAGGCCTTGTAGTAATTTGCGGCATCAAGGAAGTTTGTTTCCTTTTCGTGAAGCCAGTCGGGAACAAGGCGTGAGGTGTGGGTGATGTAGTTTGTGTCCTCCATAGAATAGGGATTTGTTGCCATACCTACCGGAACATTGATTACATCGTAAAGCTTTATATCGCATTTTGCCGAACAACGATAAGAAAATTCGTGTTTGCAGAATGTATCATCTCTGTATGCAACCTGGAAAGAAAGACTTTCCCCGCACAGCACCGTGATTTTTTTAAATTCCTTTGCGGAATAGTCCGCATCGGGCAGAACCTTTTCAAGTGAAGATAATTGTAAAATTTTAAGCATAATTATACCTCCGTTAATACTATTACAATAATAAAATAGAAATCGAAAATTGTCAAGGTAAATAGTAGCCCCCGAAATAAAAATATTTAGTGTAAAATGCTTAAAAAGCATTGACATATTTCTAAAAATGTATTAAAATTAGACAGTATACAATGTACAAATATTGTATTAAGGAGGATTATCAATGAAAAAGCAAATGAAGCAAATTTCAAGAAAAGCGATTTCCGTGATAATGGCTGTGGCACTTGTTGTCAGCTGTATGACGGCTTCGTTTTCTGTATTTGCGGCAACAACAACGGCATTTAGTGTTACTGCCAAGTCTCCTGCTGTTCCGCTTTATGTAAATAAAGCAGTTCGTACAGGCAACCTTTCGGTTGAAATCGGCGGCACCGCTAAAGCAGGTAATACCCTTACATGGGAGCGTACCTCGGGTATTTCCGCATCTTATGATGACGGCGGTTATCTTGTAGGTAACAGCGTAGGTATTACCGGTTTCACCGTGTCGGACGGTACATATACCCAAAATGTATGGGTAATTGTAAACGCGCAGGGTGATACAAATTTCAAACTTATTAACCTTGATTTTAACAACTATACCTTTAAAGCAAGCGATTGGCTTGAAGGTACTGCGGCAATGAATTCGGAAACCGCAATGCCTACCGGTTACAGTTATAACCATACAAGCGGCGATGCCAAGCTTGACGAAGCAGGTCTTATAACCGGTAAGTTTACCAAAACCACCGGCGTTGCTTCCAAGGTTTCGGTTAATGTAGGCGGCACCACCAAGGGCGCTCTCTATATTCCGGCGGCAACCGCTCACGGCGGCGTAAAGGCTGTTCTTTATAACAGCCCGATGATGAAGGATTTCTATGATTATACCATCGAAGCTAATATGTCCAATAAAATGGCGGTAGACGGCGAAAACAATATGACCGCCGCTCCCGGTATTCTCGCACGTGCAGATGCAAATTACAGTGCGGCTTCGGGTGGATATATTCTCAGTA
The DNA here is from genome assembly GCA_018065375.1 of Candidatus Equinaster intestinalis. The sequence goes on from JAGHTJ010000036.1 coordinate 4,595, forward strand.
ATCATAAGTCAATTTCCTTTAAGTTCCGTAACTACGGCGGTATCAACATTTACGGTATTCATAACACCGATACCACCAATACAAGCGGAAATTATGAGGGTATTACACTTTGGCGTCAGGCTCCGTATACCTTCTATACTGTTGGTACAAAAGATACGTATTTTATGTGCACGGATAAGTCAAAGGTATTCTATCCCGATGCTAAAACCGCTTCAACCCTTACAAATAAAAATGTAAAGATTGAACTTAACGACATCGGTATCAAGTATACCTACAACGGTAATGTAATTTTCGATTCTATCAATAATGCGGCGAATTACAGTGCTTTCCAGATGCTTCTCGGTAATGAAGCAGATGCAAGTATGGTAAAATCGGATAATATCAAAGAACCCGTACCTTCTGCAGCACCCTATAGGAATATGTATAAGCAGAATATTAACCGCGATTATGATTACACCAATGCCAACAGAGGTACTGTAGGCTTTACCAATAACTACGGTAACGATCTTTATGTTTACGACCTTAAGGTAACTCCGAAGAACATCGCCGATCAGGCAAATGCTTTCCCCGAAATGCTCCCCGTTACCGGCGAATATACAATGTCGGTAAACACAAGAGTTGCTCTTAAGAATATCGGTGTAACTGCGGCAGATACCAAGAATGATAATTATGAAATTATTGACGGTAACCTGCTCGTATTCAAGGTTCCCACCACCAATAGCGGTAAGATTACTTTGGGCTCAACCAC
>JAGHTJ010000075.1 GCA_018065375.1 Candidatus Equinaster intestinalis
AAAAATATATTTTTTCCCTGCTTGTTATGGTATGAGACTATGAAAGGAGCAAGTATATGTTTAACATTGAATGGAAAGAAACCGAAAAGATGTGGAAAGAAACGCAAAAATGTTTCTCTATGATTGGCGGCATTGAAGAAATTATAGAATTACAACGGGAACTGTTTGGTGGAAATTCCAGCGACGTTTGTTTTGGTGATGCTACAATAGACGGACTCGCATACAGTCCTGATCATCAAAAATTGACGGTTTACATATGCTATTATACAGATCAAAGCTTCCGGTCTGAAAACATAACGGCAGTCCACTATGCTATTGATTTTTTTGAGCCGGATATTTTTTGCTTTGACATCGAATTCAATACGCACTGGATTGATGATGTCTATATTCAAAAAAATGCAGACGGTAAATACAGCATTACCTTTGGAAGCGGTGAACTTGATTTTCGGTATAAATGTGCGAAGGTCAATCGTTGCTGGATAGATAGAAAAAAATAAATATAAACCCGCCGAAGAGGAAAAATTCCTTTTCGGCGGGTTTTGTTCTTCAAAAACTTCCTTATGCACCCGTGCCTTTTGCACCGAGGTTTTTTATTAACTAAAACTGTTTGCGGCGAGCCCGAAGCTGACCGTAAGCGCCTTGTCAACTCTGTCCATCGAGGAAATATCGAGCGTGCCCATTTTTTCTTTTAATCGGCGCTTGTCGAGGGTGCGCACCTGCTCAAGCAAAATTATCGAGTCCCGCGCGAGTCCGCAGCCGTCGGCTGTCACCTTTATATGCGTCGGCAGGCTTGTCTTGTCCTGCTGGCTCGTTATCGCCGCCGCAATCACCGTCGGGCTGTATTTATTGCCTATGTCGTTTTGTATAATCAGAACGGGCCGAACACCGCCCTGCTCGGAGCCTACTACCGGGCTTAAGTCGGCGTAATAAATATCTCCTCGTTTAACTGTCATTTTCTTTCACACTCCGAAAATCTTTCTGCCTTTATTGTTGGCTTAAATATCAACTTTTAATCAAGCCGCCTTTATATTTTATGCAGATAAAGGAAAAAAGCTTAAAAGCATTTTTCCTTGCGCAGATTTTTACAGTCGGCAGTGTCGCCGCAGTGGTAGCATAGCTCGTTATCGCCGCCGCCTTTGGCGAAAAAAGTTTTCGCATTTTCGAGTGTTATTTCGGCTATATTTTCGAGCGCCTCATTTGTTAAAAACGCCTGGTGCGAGGTAACTATCACATTCGGCATCGAGATAAGCCGCGCCAAAGTGTCGTCCTCAACAATATGCCCCGAAAAGTCCTCAAAGAAAATGTCCGATTCTTCTTCGTAAACATCTAAGCAGGCGCCGCCGATTTTTCGGTCCTTAATGCCCTCAAGCAATGCCTCGGTATCAATGAGCGCTCCGCGCGAGGTGTTAATTAAAATAACCCCTTTTTTCATTTTTTTAATGCTGCCCTCATTAATTAAATGATAGCTTTCGCGGTTTAAGGGGCAGTGGAGCGAAATTATATCGCTTCTTTCGTAAATTTCGGGCAGGGTAACATAATTTATATCGCTTTCGGTATCGGGGAATTTATCGTAGGCAATTATTTTCATACCGAAACCCCCGCAAATATCGGCAAAAACCTTGCCGATTTTGCCCGTTCCTATAATTCCCACCGTCTTGCCGTGCAGGTCAAAGCCCGTAAGCCCCGATAGACTGAAATTAAAATCTCTCGTTCTTATAAACGCCTTGTGTATGCGGCGAATACTTGTAAGGAGCATCGCCATAGCATGCTCGGCAACGGCATAGGGCGAATATGCAGGCACTCTGAAAATATGAATTTTGCCGAAAGCATAGGCGGTGTCAACATTGTTAAAGCCCGCGCACCTTAGGAGTATCAGCTTAATTTTCATATCGCATAAAATGTCAATTACCGCTTTGTCTGCCGTATCGTTTACAAATATGCAAACAGCATCGCACCCGCGGGCTAACTCCGCAGTGTCGGCATTAAGCTTTGTTTCAAAAAACTTAAACTCATATTC
>JAGHTJ010000137.1 GCA_018065375.1 Candidatus Equinaster intestinalis
TAATTATGCAGTATAGATTGGAAAGTGTTGTCTTTTGATTATTTTGGGCATCGACCCCGGATATGCAATAGTAGGCTACGGCGTGGTAAATACTGACGGTATTCGCTTTCGGCCGATGGAATACGGCGCAGTTACAACTCAGGCAAAAACCGAGTTTACCGACCGCTTAAAAAGAATATTTAACGGAATTACGGCGGTTATCGATATGTATCACCCGGATGCCATGTCGATTGAAAAGCTTTATTTCAATACCAACACCACAACTGCCATTGATGTAGCGCAGGCAAGGGGAGTTATAATACTTGCCGCAACACTTAAAGGTGTTCCGATTTATGAATATACACCTTTGCAGGTCAAGCAGGCGGTTACAGGTTACGGCAGAGCCGAAAAAATGCAGGTTATGGAAATGGTAAGGCAATTACTAAATCTAAAAGAAATTCCAAAACCCGACGACACTGCCGATGCCTTGGCTTTGGCAATTTGTCACGGTCACTATTCCGGCTCACTTTACGGAAAAATCAACACGGAGGGTAAAATATGATTTATTCGCTGAACGGTAAATTGATTCTATCTGATAAGACCTTTGCGGTTATAGAATGCGGCGGCGTGGGTTATAAGTGCTTTATCAGCCTTAACACAGTTGCGCGTCTGCCGAAAGTAAACAGTGATGTTTTTCTTTACACCTATATGTCGGTAAAAGAAGATGCCGTTGACCTTTACGGATTTTATTCGCCCGATGAACTTGAGTGCTTTAAGCTCCTCATCTCGGTCAGCGGTGTAGGTCCAAAAGCAGCGATAGCCTTGCTCTCCGAATTTACCGCAGATAAAATTATGCTTTGCATTGCAAGCTCGGATTCAAAAAGCCTTACGGCTGCCGCAGGCGTCGGCAACAAAGTTGCGCAGAGAATTGTGCTTGAGCTCAAAGATAAGGTTGCAGGTACAACCTTTATAAGCCGGGACGAAAGCATTAATGCAGCAGTTAATTCCGGCGTAACATCAAATGCCAAGGAAGCGGTTGCGGCACTTGTTTCTCTCGGTTTTTCGCAATCGGATGCCGCAGTTGCGGTAGGTAAATACAATTCTTCTTTACGAGCCGAAGACCTTATAAAGCAGGCACTTAAAGATTTATCAAGGCAGGTGTGATAAATGGACGAAATGGATTTTGAAAACAGAATAGTTGTCCCCGAATATACTCCGGAGGATGCCGATATGGAGGTATCTCTGCGCCCTAAAACACTTGACGAATATATCGGGCAAGATAAGGTTAAGGAAAATCTTTCGATATATATTCAGGCGGCAAAGCTCCGCAAGGAATCACTTGACCATGTTTTGCTTTACGGCCCGCCCGGACTCGGCAAAACAACCCTTTCGGGAATTATCGCAAGAGAAATGGGAGTAAATTTCAGAGTTACATCCGGTCCCGCCATTGAAAAGCAGGGAGACCTTGTGGCAATTCTTACAAATTTGAGCGAAGGCGATGTTCTTTTTATCGACGAAATTCACCGCTTATCCCGCAGTGTTGAAGAAATTCTATATCCCGCTATGGAAGACTTTTCGGTTGATATAATTATCGGCAAAGGTCCCTCGGCGCGTTCGATAAGACTTGATTTACCGCATTTCACCTTAGTTGGTGCCACAACCCGTTCAGGTCAGCTTACAGCACCTCTGCGTGACCGTTTCGGTGTTCTGCTCCGGCTCGAAATGTATACACCCGAACAGCTTGCCGAGATTATAAAGCGTTCCGCGTCGATTCTTAATATCGAAATTGATAACAACGGTGCTTTGGAAATCGCATCCCGTTCAAGAGGTACTCCGCGTATAGCCAATCGTTTACTTAAAAGAGTACGCGATATAGCGCAGATTGAGTTTAACGGGGTTATTACCGAGCAGGTTGCGCAATCGGCACTCGAGCGATTTGAAATAGACGAGCTCGGTCTTGATGATTTTGACCGCAGAATGCTCTCAACCATTATCGGTGTTTACGGCGGCGGTCCTGTCGGTCTCGATACTCTCGCGGCGGCTTTAGGCGAGGAAAGCATAACGATAGAGGATGTTTACGAGCCTTACTTAATGCAAATCGGTTTTCTCTCCCGCACTACGCGCGGCAGATGTGTAACAAAGCTTGCATACGAGCATTTGGGCATTCCGTTTAACGATAACGGCCTCCAACAAACTATAATTTAAGGAAAAATTATGCGATTTACTGAAGATTTTTATGATTACGAGCTTATCGATGCCACCTGCGGCGAACGGCTTGAGCGGTGGGGCAATATAATTCTTATTCGCCCCGACCCAACGGTTATGTGGGATACCCCAAAAACCGACAAGCGCTGGTTTAATGCAGATGCCGTATATCATCGCTCAAATTCGGGCGGCGGTTATTGGGAAACCCTTAAAAAAGTTCCGGATGTGTGGAATATACGCTACGGCGAGCTCGAGTTTCGCTTAAAACCGATGGGCTTTAAGCATACGGGGCTTTTCCCCGAGCAGGCTGTCAACTGGAAATTGGCGGCAGAGCTAATTAAAAAAGCCGAAAGGCCCATAAAAGTACTTAACCTTTTTGCCTATACCGGCGGCGCAACCGTTGCCTGCTTAAAGGCAGGGGCGAATGTTACCCATGTTGATGCTTCAAAGGGTATGGTGCAGTGGGCAAAAGAAAATGCCACGGTATCGGGTGTGCAAAACGATAAAGTCCGCTGGCTTGTAGATGATTGCTTAAAGTTTGTTAAGCGCGAAATTCGCCGCGGCAACACCTATGATGCGATTATTATGGACCCGCCGTCTTACGGCAGGGGACCGAACGGCGAGGTTTGGAAGCTTGAACAGCAGATTTCGGAATTGCTTTCGGAAACCGGCAAGCTTTTGAGTGATAATCCGCTTTTCTTCTTCCTTAATTCCTATACAACCGGCCTTTCACCTACAATTCTTAACTACCTTACCGGGTTATATATTGCAAAGGGGAAAGGCGGTAAGATTTTTACCGATGAAATAGGGTTAAAGGTCACTGATAAACCTCTCATATTACCCTGCGGAAATACAACAATTTGGATTAACGAAAATGAGTAAAATTATTGAAACAAAAAATTTATGTTTCGGCTTTGATACCGATTCCGGCAAGCGAAATATCATAGAAAATATGAATATTTCCTTCGAAAAAGGCAGTTTTAATGTTATCCTCGGGCATAACGGCTCGGGCAAATCTACCTTTGCAAAGCTTATGAACGGTCTGCTAAAGCCCGATAGCGGTGAAGTGCTTGTAAACGGGATCAGCACCGCCGACAGCGAAAAAGAGCTCGAAATAAGGAGAACCGTCGGTCTTATTTTTCAAAACCCCGATAATCAGCTTATAGCATCGGTTGTTGAAGAAGATGTGGCTTTCGGCCCCGAAAATCTCGGTATTGAGCCCGATATAATTCGCAAAAGGGTCGAAGATGCGCTGAAAAGTGTTGATATGCTTAAATTCCGCAAATCTTCGCCGAATAATCTCTCGGGCGGTCAAAAGCAAAGGGTAGCCATTGCGGGCATACTCGCTATGCAGCCCGAATGCATTATACTTGACGAATCTACCGCAATGCTTGACCCAAAGGGCAGAAAAGAAGTTTTCGATACGGTTTATAAACTCAACCGTGAAAATAATATTACCGTTATCTGGATAACGCACTTTATGAACGAAGCCGAAAAAGCTGACCGAGTTCTTGTTATGAACAGCGGCGAATTTATAGCAGACGGCGCACCTAAAGAAATATTTTCCGAGGTAGAAAAACTGCGTTCATTAGGTTTGGACATACCACAAACCACAGAGCTTTTATATGAGCTCAACATTAACGGTATGAAAAATGATTTCAACTGCATTTCTATTGAAGAAACAGTTGCCGAATTAGAAAAATTATTAAGTTAGGAGGGAAAAACTTGCCGTTTTTACAGGTTGAAAATCTGACCTATACCTATAACAAAGATACGCCTTTTTACAAAGATGCAATAACCGATATATCTTTTTCTGCGGAAAAAGGCGAAATTATCGGCATAATAGGGCATACGGGCTCCGGCAAGTCTACCCTTGTTCAGCACCTGAACGGACTTATTAAAGCAAATTCGGGCAGAGTTTTGCTAGAAGGCAAAGATATATGGGAAAATCCGAAAGAGATTAAAAAAATACGCTCGAGAATAGGGCTCGTTTTTCAGTACCCCGAATATCAGCTTTTTGATGAAACGGTTGAAAGTGATATTGCTTTCGGTCCCAAAAATATGGGAATTACAGGCGATTCCCTCACAAAAGCGGTTACTAATGCTATGCGTTGCGTTGAACTGCCGCTCGATTATCTTAAAAATTCGCCCTTCGAACTTTCGGGTGGCGAAAAAAGGCGGGTAGCCATAGCCGGTGTACTCGCAATGGAGCCCGAGGTTATTATTTTTGATGAGCCCACCGCGGGACTTGACCCCCGGGGCAGAGAAATTATGATGAAAACCATTAAAGAATATCGCCAAAGCCACAATGCTTTGGTGTTCATAGTTTCTCACCCAATGGAGGATATGGCGGAGCTTGCCGATAAAATTCTTGTTCTGAACTCCGGCAGGCTCGTGGCTTTTGATACCCCTAAAAAAATCTTTCAAGACGGTGAAAAGTTGAGAAGCATCGGTCTTACCACACCTGTTGTAACGCAGATTTTTGAGCAACTGCGCTCAAAAGGTTATAATCTGCCATACGGTGTAATTACTGTAGACCAAGCGGTGCAGGTAATTCTTGCGAAAGGCGGTAAACGCCATGATTAAAGATATTACCTTCGGCAAATATTATCCATCCGATTCCTTTATACATCGGCTCGACCCGCGAACAAAGCTTGTGCTCTTGGTTTCGGTGCTTGTATTTATTTTCTTATCATTTAACTTTATTTCGCTTGCCTTTACCGCAATTTTCGCAATTATAATTATTGCCTCAACAAAAGTTCCGTTTAAGGTTTATCTCAAAAATCTTAAAGTGATTTTACCGATACTCATTTTTACATTGCTTATTAATTTGTTTTATTCGAGTGATGCAAACTCAGCGGTACTTTTACAGTTTTGGATATTCAAAATTACTTTAGGCAGTGTTTCCCGCGCAATATTTATGTCGGTCAGGGTAATTTTGCTGATACTCGTAAGCTCTGTTCTTACCTATACAACAACTCCGAATGACTTGACCGACGGACTCGAAGCCCTGTTTTCTCCGTTAAAGTTCATTGGTCTCGGCTCGGCTGTTCATACTTTATCAATGATGATGACCATTGCTTTAAGGTTTATACCAACACTTGTGGACGAAACCGATAAAATTATGAACGCCCAAAAAGCCCGCGGCGCAGATTTTGAAAACGGAAAGTTAAAAGATAGGGTAAAGGCTATCGTTCCGATACTGATACCGTTGCTTATTTCCGCCGTTCGCCGCGCTTACGATCTGGCTGAGGCTATGGAAAGCCGCTGTTATAACGGCGGTGTTGGCAGAAAGCGAATGAAACAGCTTAAATTCTCATATCTCGATTTAGTCGGCCTCGTTATAACACTTATATACTGCGCGGGAGTTTTAATTATCAATTCGTTATTTTAAGGTGATACTATGAGCAGATACCTGCTTAAAATTTCATATGACGGTACTGCTTACCACGGTTGGCAGGTGCAGCCGAACGGTGTAACCGTTCAGCAGGTTCTTTGCGAAAAGCTCGCCGAAATTACAAAAGAGCCTATCGGTGTTACGGGCTGCAGCCGAACAGATTCGGGAGTTCATGCAAAGGAGTTTTACTGCCATTTTGACTGCGATAAAAACATCCCCGAAAAAGCATTTGTGTTGGGTCTTAATGCGATATTGCCTAGCGATATTGCGGTTTTGGGATGTATCAAAGTTCCCGCTGATTTTCACGCAAGATACTCCGCAAAGGGCAAAGAATATGTTTATACATTTTTTGACGGAGAAATTTTAAGTCCGTTTTATCGCAATTTTGCATATAAAACCGATAGAAAAATAGATGTCCGCAAAATGAATAAATTTTGCGAGTCTATTTGCGGAACTCACGATTTTGCCGCGTTTTCATCGGCAAAACGCACTGTGGAAGATACAGTAAGAACGGTGTATTATTGCCACGCACAGCGCTCGGGTGACTTTGTTAAGCTCACTGTTCGCGCTGACGGGTTTTTATACAATATGGTAAGAATTATTGCCGGTACGGCACTCGAAGCGTCTTACGGCAAAATTAAAGATTTTAAGAATATTTTTTCAAGAGATGATGCGGGCGTAACTCTACCTGCGCACGCTCTGATTCTGAATAAGGTTTTTTACGGCGAGGAGGATGATATTATTGGCTGAATACAAAAAGCGCAATGTTAAAAAGCAGAATAAGCGCATTAAAAATGCAATAAACAATGATATTAAAATGACTCCCGCCAAAAAAATCAAGAGCAAATCGCATACTGAAGCAAAACCGCAAAAGTCGGCAAAGCCCTCGTCTCAGCCCACTCATAAAAAAATCAGGGTAATTAAAGGCGGCAAAAAGAATTTCAAACGGTTAAGACTGCTTTTAATCGGTATTTTGATTTGCCTTATCGGCGGTATTGTTTTGTCTTCGTGCCTATTGCCTACGGGACTATACGATTATCTGCAAAATATGTCCGCAATTTCGGGCTCGGGCAGCGGTTTTCCGCAAGCCTTATCGGGCGGAAATATTTCAAATATTCTGAGTTCGCAGAAATACTTTTTAATAGCATCGGATACCAATGTAGTAGGGTATAATATCAAAGGCAAAAACATTTTTTCATATCAGCACGGTTACGAAATTCCCGTTATCAAATCTTCAAAAACAAGATTTTTGATTTACAGCCAGGGTTCGGTTGATTTCGGCATATATAACTATAAGAAAAATCTTAAAACCGCACAAACCGCCAATCCCATTTTAGCTGCGGCTGTAAGCGATTCGGGCTATTACGCACTCGCCACTCAGTCTGACAGCTATGCTTCGCAACTAACCGTCTATAATAACAAGCACGAGCAGGTTTATCAGTGGTTTTGCTCCGATTATATTATTAACGATGTAATACTTTCGGACAACGGAAAGAGCGTTGCGGTTTCGGTATTTAATGCTCAAAACGGATTTTTCAATTCCCGCATTTATATACTCGGTTATTCTTCTGCTACACCCGAAAAAATCATTGAATACAATAATGATTTGATAACCGCCTTGAAATCTTACAATAACAAAGGATTTTTCGCGATATTCGAAAATAAAGCAGAGCATATAAGTTGGCATAATTTTTCTGCGCAGTCTTACACATTCGAAAACAATGTGATTTTCGCCAGAGGAACCGAAAAGTATTCGCTTATTGCCACTTGCAGAGAAGCAAATATAGGTGATAACACAGTTTATGTTTTCGATAATAAAGGCTCAAAGCTCACAAGTTTTGATTTTGAAAATGAGATACGCAATATCACTGTTAAGGGCAAGTACATTTATATTTTAGGCGACCGTAAAATTTTCCTGTACAGTGTGGGCGGTGAGCTGTTAAACGAAACTGACTGTGATTTCGGCGTTGAACATAT
>JAGHTJ010000134.1 GCA_018065375.1 Candidatus Equinaster intestinalis
CTTCGAGACTTTCACGGTAATAACCTATAAAGCCCCATACCTCGAAGGGAACATAAATATCTGGCAAGAATAGCATTTCTATTTTTATAATGACGTCTACATCTCAGGCCTCGCATCTTCCGCCCATAACATTGAAGGAAAATCTGCCGGGACCGTAGCCCTGCTGTTTTGCGTCCTTTGTTTGGGCAAAAAGCTCTCTTATATCCCCGAAAACACCGGTATATGTTGCGGGGTTTGAACGCGGTGTTCTGCCTATGGGGGATTGGTCGATATTTATGATTTTATCAAGATTTTCATATCCCGCTATTTTTTTAAACCTGCCCGGAACCGTTTTTGCACGGTTTAATTGAGCAGAAAGGTATTTCTGTATAATTTCGTTTACAAGGGAGGATTTGCCCGAGCCCGAAACACCCGTAACACAAACAAATTCACCCAGCGGAATAGTTACATCTACATTTTTTAGGTTATTTTCCTGCGCACCCTCAACGGTTAAGAAATTGCCGTTTCCGGGACGTCTCTGCCCGGGTACACGTATTTTTCTTCTGCCGCTTAAATAATCCGCCGTAAGAGATGTTTTGCAGTTTTTAAGCCCCTCTACATCACCGGCATACACAACCTCTCCGCCGTGAATACCCGCACCGGGTCCTATATCAACCACAAAATCCGCCGAGCGAATGGTATCCTCATCGTGTTCTACAACTATTAAGGTATTGCCGAGGTCGCGCAGTTTTTTAAGTGTATCAATAAGCTTTTCATTATCCCTCTGATGAAGTCCTATACTCGGCTCATCAAGGATATAAAGCACACCTACAAGAGATGAACCTATCTGTGTGGCAAGACGTATTCGCTGACTCTCTCCTCCCGACAGAGTGCCCGATTCTCTCGACATTGTAAGATATTCAAGACCCACGCTTTTAAGAAAATTAAGCCTTGAATTTATTTCTTTGGTGATGGGGCCGGAAATTTGAGCCTTGAAATCGCTAAATGTAAGTGAGCTCATAAAATCTATCAGCTTGTCCACCGAAAGTGAGCAGGCTTCATCAATATTTTTATCCCCTACTGTTATGGCAAGCGCCTCGGGCTTGAGCCTTGTTCCCTTACAATCAGGACAATTACACTCATTCATATAGCCCTCTATTTCACGGCGGGCAAAATCGCTCTTTGATTCACGGTAACGTCTTTCAAGGTTGTTTATAATGCCCTCAAAATCCGAATAAAACTCTCCGCCGCCCCAGTTTTCGCTTCGGTGAAGTTTAATTTTTTCGCCCTTTGTTCCGTAAAACAAAGCGTCCTTTACCTCATCACTCAAATCCTTAAAGGGGGTATTTATATTAAAACCGTAATGGTCGGCAAGTCCCTTATAATACATTGTTGCGATAGTGCCCTGATTGGGCGCAAACCAGGAATTTACTCCCCAGCCCGATGCGTGAATTGCACCCTCAACTATCGACTTCTCGGTATCGGCAATAATCAGTCTCGGGTCAACCTTCATAAACTTTCCGATGCCCGTGCAGGTAGGACAAGCTCCTGCGGGACTGTTAAAGGAAAAGAGCGTAGGGGTTATTTCGGGCAGACTTATATTATGGTCGGGGCAGGCATAGTTTTGAGAAAAAGTAAGCTCCTCCCCACCTATTACGTCAATGTTTATAATACCCTCGGTAAGAGCCGCCGCCGTTTCAACACTTCCTGCAAGACGGCTTTTGATTTCGGGTTTTATTACAAGACGGTCTACAATTATATCAATATAATGTTTTTTATTCTTTTCGAGTTTAATATCGGTGGGAAGCTCATAAACCGTTCCGTCAATTTTCGCCCTTGCAAAGCCCGATTTCTGCGCCTCGTTAAGCTCGCTTACATATTCGCCCTTTCTGCCGCGTGCGATGGGTGCCATAACCTGGATTTTACTGCCTTCGGGCAATTTCATTATGGTATCTACAATCTGGTCGGTTGTTTGCTGATGTATTTCTCTGCCGCATATCGGGCAATGCGGTGTGCCAACCCGAGCATATAACAGACGCATATAATCGTAAATTTCGGTTATCGTGCCAACGGTGGAACGCGGATTTTTCGAGGTGGTTTTCTGGTCTATGGAAATTGCGGGAGAAAGTCCCTCAATCGACTCAACATCGGGTTTTTCCATCTGACCCAAAAACATACGCGCGTATGAAGAAAGGGACTCCACATATCTGCGCTGACCCTCCGCATATATCGTATCAAAGGCAAGAGAAGATTTTCCCGAGCCGGAAAGACCGGTAAAAACAACCAGCTTATCCCTCGGAATTTCAACATTCAACGCCTTTAAATTATTGGCATTTGCGCCTTTAATGATGATTTTATCAACTGCCATTTTATATCTCCGTTACAAAACAAGTAATTCTTTAGTGCTTTTTGTAATATCTTCGCAACCGTCCTCTGTTACGAAAATCATATCCTCTATTCTCACACCGAACTTATTTTCAAGATAAATACCGGGTTCAACCGTTAAAACCATACCGGGTTCAAGCAGAGTTTCACAACCGGGACTGAAATTCGGAGATTCGTGTATCTCTATGCCCACACTGTGTCCGAGCGAATGTCCGAAAGCTCCCCTATATCCCGCGTTATCTATAATATCGCGTGCGATTTTATCAATATCACTGCATTTTTTACCGGGAGTGATATTTTTAAGTGCCTCCGATTGAGCCGACAATACGGTATCGTAAACCTTTTTCTGCTCTGCGCTTACATTACCGAGTGCTACAGTTCTGGTCATATCCGAGCGATAACCGTCAACCACGGCGCCGAAATCCATAGTGATAAAGTCTCCCTTTTCGAGCCTTTTATCACTCGGTACACCGTGAGGCATTGAGGAATTTTTACCCGATACCACAATAAAATCGAAGGAAACGCCCTGCGCTCCCGCTTTTCGCATATTAAATTCCATATCGAGCATAATTTCTCTTTCGGTTCTGCCCGCTTCAATTCTCCCGCAGATATAGGAAAATGTTTCATCGGTAAGGAGCTGTGCCTCTTTTATTTTTGCAAGCTCCGAATTATCCTTAATTCGGCGAAGATTTTTTAAAGCCGTATCAAGTGAATTATCCGATGAAATCTCTGCAAATTCGAAGGCTTTTAAGTAGTTTTGATACTGCGCAAACGAAACCGCTTCGGTTTCAATATAAAGCTTTTTTATATTATTCTGCTTAAGCAGATTTTGAATTTCCGTATTAAAATTCTTAACGCACAGCACCCTGCAATCCTTTACGGTATTTTTGGCGTGCTCGATATAACGAAAATCGACAAGAAAATACCCGCCGTTTTCAGTAATTAAAAGTTTTCCCTCACTCGAAAGCATACCCGTAAGGTAAAAGAGATTAGGCTCGCTTACAACAAGCATTGCCGTCCCGTTTTCAAGCTTTTGCTGTAGTTTTTCAATACGTTCTTTCAAGATATTCGCCTCAATTTTTAAGTTCTACTACCGTAACTCCGTTTTCACCCTCGCCGAAAACTCCCGGACGGTAGCTCTTTACCGCCTTATGACCTTTAAGATGCTTTTGAATACCTGCGCGCAAAACTCCGGTACCCTTACCGTGAATTATCGTAACCGTAATCAGCCCGCAAAGCAGAGCGTTATCGAGGAATTTATCAACCTCCATAATTCCCTCATCAACCGCAAATCCGCGTATATCAAGCTCGGTTGCCGCTACTCTCTCCTTTGAATTGCGCATAGCACCTATTGTTGTTTTCTGCTTCGGTTTTTCCTTTTCTATGAGCACAAGATTGCTCTTTTCGGTCCATATTTTTATGGTACCTGCGGCAATCTGCACCTTATCCCCCTTGAGCTCGAGAACCGTACCGTCCTTATTTATATCCTGCATAAGTACGGTGTCTCCAACCTTGAGCGGTCTCGGGAGACTATATGTTATCTTTCTTTCCCTCACGGGGTTTGCCGCGTCAAGCATACCCTCAATATTCTTTTTGGCGGTCTGCCTCGCTTCGGTAAATTTAGCGGCGGCATTTTCCTTATTAGCCTGCCGTTTCAGCTCCTCAAGCTGATTTAAAAGTTCATTCGATTTCTGCCTTGCACTTTCTATGATATGGGTAGCTTCGTTTCTTGCCTTTTCTAAAGCCGCATCGTACTTTTTATTTAAATCCGCATTAACCGAATCGGCATTTCGCTTGGCATTAAGTATTTCTATCTTCATTTTCTCGATTTCGGCGCGTTCCTTTTCGGCAGTTTGCCTTTCCTTTTCGAGGGACGATATTATACTTTCAAATCGTTTATCCTCTTCACTTATAAAATCACCCGCACGGCTTATAATTTCCTCGCTGATACCGAGTCTTCTCGAAATTGCAAAGGCATTCGACCTGCCCGGTATACCGATAAGAAGCTTATATGTCGGTTTTAGTGTTTCAACATCGAATTCACAGCTTGCATTTTGCACGCCATCGGTATCAAGCGCATAGGTTTTAAGCTCTGCATAATGGGTAGTAGCGGCTATCTTACAGCCCTTTTCCTTTAAGGCAATAAGTATTGAGCGGGCAAGCGCCGCACCCTCAATCGGGTCGGTTCCCGCTCCCAATTCATCAAGAAGCACAAGGCTGTACGGCGTTGCATTCTCGATAATCGAAGCAATATTTGTAATATGCGCCGAAAAGGTGGAAAGCGACTGCTCTATACTCTGCTCGTCACCAATATCAACAAGGATATTATCGAAAACCGAAATTTCGCTGCTATCATCACAGGGAATCATCAGTCCGCACATCGCCATAAGGGTAATAAGACCTATGGTTTTAAGCGTTACGGTTTTACCGCCGGTATTCGGTCCCGTAATTATAAGGGAGGAATAATCCGCACCGAGACTGAGTGTTATCGGCACAACCTGATTTTTAGGTATCAGCGGATGTCTTGCGTTTTTGAGAACTATTCGGCCGGAAGTATTTATAACCGGAACAGACGCCTTCATTTTATAGGCAAGATTTGCCTTTGCAAATATGAGCGACAGTTTTACAAGAGCCTTATAGGAGGAATTTATTGCCCCCTCGAAGGACGCCGCCTCGCTCGAAAGCTCGGCAAGAATTCTATCGATTTCTTCTTTTTCCTTAAGGCGCAGAACACGAAGGTCGTTATTTATTTCAACAACCGACATCGGCTCTATAAAGAGGGTTGCTCCCGAAGCCGAGGAATCATGAACTATGCCCGCGAATTCGCCTCTGAATTCGCTTTTTACCGGAACGACAAATCTGCCGTCTCGCTGTGTGATAATGGCATCCTGCAGGAATTTGGCATTATACTGCGAATGAATAACCGAATCGAGCTTCTGCCTTATATTAGACGCCGCGCTTACTATTTTACGGCGAATATCGCGCAAAGTGGGCGAAGCATCATCGTTTAAATCTTCCTCGTTTTTAATGCAGGAAAAAATCTTCTCTTCAAAATATTTATTCGGTATCAGGGCATCAAAAAGCCAGTCTATATCGGTTTCAGAATTGAGCTCATTATCGGCGCGCCAATTCTTAACAACACGAATACCCCTTAAGGTATCGCCTATATCGAGTAACTCCTTAAAATTGAGAACGCCGCCTACCTGCGCGCGGGAAAGCGCCGCAGAAGTATCCGCAGCACCGCAAAAAGATGGTGCAACAGCCCGCGCAAGTAAATCGTAAGCCGCCTTTGTATAAGAAAGTTCTTTTAAAACTTCCTTTTCTTCGAGGTTTACGGTTAATTCACGCGCAAGCGCTTTGGCATCGGCAAGGCTCGCCTCATCGGCAAGCATATCGAGCACCTTATTCAGTTCCAATACGTTTGAAAATTTCTTTAAATTGTAAGCCATCAGAACTCCTTAAACGATTTATAAAATTCAAGTGTTTTAAAATTATGCTCTGCGCAGGAAAGCAGATATTTTTCGGTAAGATAGGATAATCTTTCAAAATGATTTTCGGGTATTGAAAAGGAAAAGAGCTTTTCGAATTCCGAAAAGACAATATGCCGCAGTGCCGCAAGAAGGGTTGACGAAAGCGGAACGGTTTTTTCGGGCTCGGCGCAGTCCTTACAGTATAAAACGCCGCCCAAAATATCGAGGCACATTGTGTTCTCAGTAAAATTGCCGCAGCTATTGCAAGCAACAAGGTCGGGCATAAAGCCGAGCAGAGACATCAGCCGCAGTTCAAAAACCGATTTAATAAGCGGCTGTGCCATTCTTTTTTCGTTCACCGTAATAATGGATTTTAAAAGCAGTTTAAGAGCCTCGCGTGATTCTGTGCCCGATGGTATCAGCACCGCCGCCAGCTCACAGAAATACTGCAAAAGCGCAATTTCGGTAATATCGTTTCCCGTTTTGTAATAGCACTTTAAAAGAGATGCATCTCTCACTCTGTATGTATCCTTAACCTCCTCGATTATAAAGGAGGAATAGCAGAGAAACGAGCTTCCCGCGTGGTATTTGTTTTTAAGTTTTTTTGCGCCCGAAGCAAACGCCTTTATAACACCGTAATCACGTGTAAGAAGTGTTATAAGACGGTCATTTTCACCTATATCGGTTACCTTTATCACCAATGCTTGGTCGGTTATCTGCATCTTTCTTTTCTCCGAGCTTAATATTTTTATAGCTTAAATAATCTTCGATTTTTCCGCTTGCGCGAAATTTTTCCCAGGCATTTATATTTTCCATAATATCGGCTTCCTTTAAGAGTATCTGTTAATACTTTACCCTGAAAGGCAACACCGTATTTAAGGAAAATTTTACTGATTATCAAGACCGAAGCCGTGAATAATCGTCTGACGGTTTCGCCAGTCTTCCTTAACCTTTACCCAAAGCTTCAAATCGGTTTTTGTGCCGAAAAAGTTTTCAATATCACGTCTTGCCATACTGCCTACCTTTTTGAGCATACCGCCGTTTTTGCCGATAATTATGCCCTTATGCGATTCTTTTTCGCAGTAGATGGTCGCTTCAACGCAGATAAGCGGCTCACCGGATGCAGAATCCTTTTCGTAAAAGCGCTCAATATCAACAGCTATTCCGTGCGGAACCTCGAATGATAACAAACGAAGAAGCTTTTCTCTTATCATTTCGGAAACCATAACGCGCTCGGGTTGGTCGGTAAAATCGTCATCTGCGAAGTAATGAACCGATTCGTGGGCAAATTTTCCCGCCTCGGTTATAAGCTCATCAACATTTACACCGGTTTTTGCCGAAAAAGGTACCACCGCATCAAACTCAAAATAGCTCATATAGTTTGAAATAATGCCTAAAAGCTCTTCCTTATCGGATAGCAAATCAATCTTATTTATACCGAGGATTGCCTTTAATTTGCGGCGTTTCAGTTCCTCGATAAGTTCAATTTCGGCAGGCGGAATTTCTCCCTCACCGAGCTTGAATTTAGGGCAGGCATCTACTATTAAAATTACGGCATCAACATCTGTCATACCGCTGCCTACCGCCTTAATCATATTTTCACCGAGCAGATTTTTCGGTTTATGAAATCCCGGTGTATCTATAAATACAAGCTGTTTTTCGCCCTTTGTGAGCACACCCATAATTCTTGTGCGGGTGGTTTGCGGCTTGTCCGAAACTATTGAAACCTTTTGGGATAACGCCTTATTGAGAAATGAGGATTTACCTACATTGGGACGTCCTATTATGCTTATGAAAGCCGATGTTGTTTTACTCAAAATATCACCTAATCTTTAATTATTGCAAGGCCTAAAAGCTCTAAAACTTCTTCTTCCTTTTCGCGCATTATTTCCTTTTGGAGACCACCCTTAACATGGTCGTAGCCCAGCAGATGAAGCATGGAATGCACCGTAAGATATGCAACCTCGCGCTCAACCGAATGACCGTAAAGGTCTGCCTGCTTCAAGGCGTGTTCAAGTGAAATAACTATATCACCGAGCATTTTTGCATTGTTTTCGGGGTTAATATCATAAACACCGTCACTTCCGAGCGGAAATGATAAAACATCGGTGGATTTATCAATATTGCGATATGTAGCATTCATACCGCGTATGGTTTCATCATCTACAAGTGTAACGCTAACCTCGGCATCGCCCTCGAATTTTTGTGTTTTGAGGGTAGCCGTGCAGGCTTTTCTGATAAGAAGCCTTGCGCCCGCGGGCAGCTTTACGCTCTTTTGTGAGTCCGTTATAACAACCTTAATTTTGCTCATATTTTTTAATCCTTTCCTCGTTCTTTTCGTATGCCTTGATTATTTCCTGAACGAGCTTATGTCTTACAACATCTCTGCCCGAAAGTCTTATAATGGCAATGTCTTCAATATTTTTGAGAATATTTATAACCGTTTTCAGTCCCGATTTTTTACCGCTCGGCAGGTCTATCTGGGTTATATCGCCGGTAACTACTATTTTGGAATTATTGCCGAGTCTTGTTAAAAACATCTTCATCTGCTCGTTGGTGGTATTCTGCGCTTCATCGAGAATAATAAAGCTATCGTCAAGGGTTCTGCCTCGCATATAAGCAAGGGGCGCCACCTCTATATCGCCCCGCTCCTGACATCTTGCAAAGGTTTCGGCACCGAGCATATCAAAAAGCGCATCATAAAGCGGACGCAGATACGGGTCTACCTTCTGCTGAAGGTCGCCCGGCAAAAATCCGAGGCTTTCTCCCGCTTCAACGGCAGGTCTTGTAAGAACGATTCGGTTTATCTGCTTTGAGCGGTAAGCCGTTACCGCCATGGCAACCGCAAGATAGGTTTTACCCGTTCCCGCAGGACCTACACCTACCGTTATGGTATTTTTCTTTATGGCATCAACATACCTTTGCTGACCGATTGTTTTGGGCTTTACCGGCTTACCCCTTGACGTAACCATAATACATTCAAGGTCCTTAAGCGATTCTATCGACTCGCTTTTGCCGTCCTCAATCAGTCCCATAAGATAATTGATATTCTGCGCCGTAATCTTTTCGCCCTTTTCGATAAGAGACAAAAGCCCCTCAACCGTTTGCAGAGCTTTTTCGAGGTTTTCCTCCTCACCCTTTATCTTCACGCTGTCAAGATGGGAGGTAATTATTACTCCGAACTGTTTTTCGATTAAATTGATGTTTTCATCAAAATTTCCGAAAAGCTCCGACACTAAATTTACATTTCCGATTTTTAAGTTTTTTTCCGTAGTTTTCAACTCCCTAATAATAATATTTATATATTCTATAACAT
>JAGHTJ010000121.1 GCA_018065375.1 Candidatus Equinaster intestinalis
CCACGGAACAACCGCCCTTGCAACATCTACAGAGGATTATGTAGCGGCTGCAAAGATTATTTCAAAGTATGCAAACAATGGAGGCTCCTTCAGCATTAAGACAGGATACCTTGACGGCAAGGTTATCAGCCTTGATATGATCACAAGCCCTGCAAAGCTTCCCTCACGAGAGATACTTCTTGCAACAGTTTGCAACGCATTCAATGCCCCCATCGCATCCTTCGCCCGTGCGGTTCAGGCTATCGTAGACAAATCCGGCGAAGAAACAGCAGCAGAAGCTGCAGAATAATGACCTGAGGTCACAAAATTAAAAAAATTATTTGGAGGAAGATAAAATGGCATCAGATAAAGTAAATGCAATCATTGAAGAACTCAAAGTTCTTACAGTTCTTGAGCTTTCAGAGCTCGTAAAAGCAGTTGAAGAAGAATTCGGCGTATCTGCCGCAGCAGCAGTTGCAGTAGCAGCTCCCGCAGCAGGTGGTGCAGCAGCGGCTGAAGAGAAGAGCGAATTCGATGTAGTTCTCGCAGCAGCAGGTGCAGAGAAGATTAAGGTTATCAAAGTAGTTCGCGAAATCACCGGTCTCGGTCTTGCAGAGGCAAAGGGTCTTGTTGACGGTGCTCCGAAAACCATCAAAGAAGCAGTTGCCAAAGAAGAGGCTGAAAGCTTTAAGGCTAAACTCGAAGAGGTTGGCGCTACTGTTGAACTTAAGTAATTTAAGTTTAAAAGAAAATTATCTCGCAGTCGTTTGGGCTGCGAGATTTTTTTATTTTCATTATTTTTCTGTTTTGGAATAAAAACGCAAAGCGGTGCAAAAATAAAAGTAGCCAAAAGGCAAAAACAAAACGGAGGAAAATTATGAAAAGAACATTATCAATAATTTTAGCAACTTTATTGATAGCTCTGCTTTTTGCAGGCTGTATGGGTAAGCAGGATACGGCGAGTGTCTATTACCTCAATTTTAAGCCCGAGCAGGACGCGGCATGGCAGGCGCTTGCAAAAAAGTACAGCGAGGAAAAGGGAGTGCCGGTAAAGGTTGTTACGGCGTCTCAAGGAACCTACGAGCAAACCCTTACCGCCGAAATCGACAAATCCGAAGCTCCTACACTCTTCCAGATAAGCGGTGCGATTGCGCTTGATTCCTGGGAGGATTACTGTATGGACCTTACCAACACCGAACTTCACCGAGAGCTTACAAGCAACGATTTTGCCCTCGAGAAAAACGGCAGGGTATACGGTATCGCATACGTTTATGAGGGCTACGGAATCATAGTAAACAAAAAGCTTCTTTCAAAAGCGGGCTACAGTATGGCGGACCTTAAAAATTTTGAGGGACTTCGCCGGGTTGCCGAGGATATTACAAGAAGAAAAAAGGAGCTCGGTTTTTCGGCTTTTACCTCTCCCGGTCTTGATTCCTCTTCGAGCTGGCGCTTTGCGGGACATCTTGCGAATATGCCGCTTTTCTATGAGTTCAGGGAGGATATGATTAAGAGTCAGCCCGCAACTATTAAGGGAAAGTATCTCGATAATTTTAAGGCTATTTGGGATTTGTATACCAAAAATTCAACCGTAGAGCCCTCGAAGCTTACCGCTATTACGGGAGACCAGTCTACCGCCGAGTTTAAAAACGAAAAGGCTGTTTTCTATCAGAACGGAACATGGGCGTATACCGATATAAAGTCAATCGGAGACGAAAATATAGGCTATATCCCGATTTATACCGGCATTGATGATGATAATATGGGACTTGCCTGCGGTACCGAAAATTATTGGGCAATCAACAAAAAGGCAAGCGAAGCGGACAGAACCGCAACACTCGATTTTCTCACCTGGGTAGTAACAAGCGAGGAGGGCACAAATGCCCTTGCGCACGAAATGGGATTTGTTTCTCCCTTTAAAAAGGCGAAAAAGGTTGATAATACCCTTTCAAATATTATGAACGATTATGTGAATGAGGGTAAATATACCGTTACGTGGGACTTTAATTACACCCCGAATGTAGATGTATGGCGTGCCGACCTCGTTTCCGCGCTTGCCGCCTATTCGGCAGGTAAGGGAGACTGGGAAGGGGTAAAAAAGGCCTTTGTTGATAACTGGAAAAAGCAATACGAAGCATCGAAAAAATAGAGAATTACGGGCGCAAGGTTTCCCTGCGCCCCTTTTTAAGAAGTGATAAAATGACTAAAAAAAAATCAAAACACGTAAGCTTTGCGCTGAATAACGAAAGCCAAAAAAGAATTATGAGGAGATATTCTCCGGTATTTCTTTTTCCTACAGTTATTGCATTTTTGATCGGTTTCGTATGGCCTTTTCTGTGGGGAATATATCTTTCCTTTTTCCGCTTTAAAACCCTCGGCAACACCGTCTTTACCGCATTTGATAATTATAAATCGGCACTTACCGACCCTTCTTTTTTAAATTCATTCTGGTTTACTGTGGGATTTACGGTGGTTTCGGTAATAATAGTAAATCTTGCGGCGTTTTTAATAGCAGTTGCCCTCACGAAGGGAATAAGAGGCTCATCTGCTTTCAGAACGGTCTTTTTCGTACCTAATTTAATCGGCGGCATAGTACTCGGTTATATATGGAAGGTGATTTTAAACGGAATTCTCCTTAAATATTTTGATTCAACCTTGTCTCTTAATTCCACCTACGGATTTATAGGTCTTGTAATTCTCGTAAGCTGGCAGCAGATAGGCTATATGATGATTATTTATATTGCCGGACTTCAAAATGTTCCGCTCGAGCTCGGCGAGGCGGCGAAAATTGACGGTGCAGGTCCCTTTCAGGTGCTTCGTTTTATCACCATACCGAGCATTATGCCCTCCATTACAATCTGTACCTTTTTAACCCTTACAAATTCATTCAAGCTCTTTGACCAGAACCTTGCCCTCACTGCCGGTGAACCGGCGCATAAGACCGAAATGCTTGCCCTCAATATTTATAAATCCTTTTACGAGAGCACTACAAATATGGGCGTAGGACAGGCCAAAGCGGTTGTTTTCTTTATCGTAGTTGTGATTATCGCTCTTACACAGCTTTATTTCACCCGCAGAAAAGAGGTTCAGCAATGAAAGAAAAAAATTCTCGTTTCGATAATGCTTTAACGGTGTTTTTTACCCTGCTGGGTATCGTATGGGCGTTGCCGGTAGTTATAGTTTTGATAAACTCCTTTAAGGATAGCGGCTCTATTGCGCTTTCGCCGTTCAGCCTGCCGAACAGCGAAACCTTTATGGGCTTGGAAAACTACACAAACGGTATAACTCACGGCAATTATCCCTTTTATTTTTCTATTTTAAACAGTATTATTATCACGGTTTTGTCGGTGGCGCTTATACTCCTTTGTACCTCAATGGCGGCGTGGTATATAAGCCGCGTGAATTCGGTTTTCTGTAAGGCGATTTATTATCTCTGCATTTTTTCGATGGTAGTACCCTTTCAGATGGTTATGTTCACCCTCTCTAAAACTGCTGACGGGCTTTCCTTTAACACCCCCTATACCATACCGATAGTTTATCTCGGATTCGGTGCGGGGCTGGCGGTTTTTCTGTTTAGCGGCTTTATAAAAAGTATACCACTCGAAGTAGAGGAGGCGGCGATGATTGACGGTTGCACCCCATGGAGAACATTCTGGTCGGTAATAATGCCGATAATGCGGTCAACCTATATTTCGGTGGGAATTCTCGAAACTATGTGGGTGTGGAACGATTATTTACTGCCGTACCTTGTTTTGGACCGCACAAAATATATGACCATTCCGATTCATATTCAGTTTTTGCAGGGAAGCTACGGCAGGGTAGATTTAGGCGCCACGATGGCGCTCATAATACTCTGCTTAATACCGATAGCGGTGGTATATGCAACGAGCCAGAAGCATATAATTAAGGGCGTTATTTCGGGAGCTGTAAAGGGGTAAGATATGCGAACAAGCGGAATTTTGATGCCGATTTTTTCTCTTTCGAACAGTTACGGTATAGGCAGTCTCGGTAAATGTGCATATTCCTTTGTGGATTTTCTGAAAAAATCGGGGCAGAGCCTTTGGCAGATACTTCCCATAGGTCATACCGGCTTCGGGGATTCGCCATATCAAACCTTTTCCTGCTTTGCGGGCAATCCGTATTTTATTGACCTCGATTTGCTGTGTGAAGAGGGACTTTTAAAAAGGAGCGAGCTCGAAGAGGAGAAAAACAGCTCGGAAAGAATAGATTACGGCAGACTTTATAATATAAGATACAAAACCCTGCATATAGCCTTTTCACGTTTTAAGGCATCGGACGCATATTATAAATTTTGCAGTGAAAATGCCGATTGGCTCGATAGCTACTGCGTTTTTATGACCCTTAAGGAGCTTCACGGCGGAGCGCGCCTTTCGGAGTTTGGTGATTTTCACGGCAAAGAGAATGGAAGATTTAAAACCGAAAATGCCGATATTATGGATTTTTACCGATTTTTGCAGTATAAATTTTTCGAGCAATGGAATAAGCTTCACGAATACGCTTCACGGCAGGGAATACAGATAATCGGTGATATTCCGATATATGCATCGGGGGATAGCGCAGATGTTTTCGAATATCCCGAGCTTTTTTCGGTTGATTCCTCTTTCAGACCTATTGAGGTGGCGGGGTGTCCGCCCGATAGCTTTTCGGCAGACGGTCAGCTCTGGGGCAACCCGGTTTACAACTGGGAAAAGATGAAGGAGGACGGCTACGCCTGGTTTATCCGCCGGATAAAATTTAATTTAGAGCTTTTCGATATTCTGCGTATCGACCATTTCAGGGGATTTCAGTCCTATTTCAGTATTCCCGCAAATGCGGTAAGCGCCAAGGCGGGAGAATGGAAAAAAGGACCCTCCGAAGCTTTTTTTGATAAGGTTTTCGAAAGTCTCGGCAGAGATTTACCGATAATTGCCGAGGATTTGGGATTTTTGAGCGAGGACGTAAGAAGCCTGCTCGCCTTTACCGGCTTTGCGGGTATGAAGGTTTTGCAGTTTGCCTTTGACAGCCGCGAGGAGAGTGATTATCTGCCGCATAATTACGATAAAAACTGTGTGGTTTATACCGGAACTCACGATAACGATACCCTGCTCGGCTGGGTAGAGAGCATAAGCGAGGCGGATTTGCAAAAGGCAAAGGATTATACAAGAACCAAAAGCGGTACAGCCCTTGCCGAGGCGCTTACAGACCTTGCGCTGTCGAGCGTGGCTGAACGTTGCATTCTCTGTATGCCGGATATTTTGTCCCTCGGAAGAAGCGCCAGAATAAACACCCCGGGAACACTCGGCAACAACTGGCGGTGGAGAATAAAGAGCGATGCGATAACGCCGGAATTATACGAAAAACTTCTTTTTAAAACAAAACTATACGGCAGAGCTCTGCACGGCAATTAAATTGCCGTGCTTTTTGCTTGCACTTAACAGGTTGATGTGTTAAAATAGCATAGGTGAGTTATATGATATTCGGTAAAGATAAAAAATGCAGTTATGATATGTTGCTTGTCGGCCTCGGCAATTACGGCGATAAGTATGTCGGAACACGCCATAATGCCGGCTTTATGGTGGCGGATAAGTTTTGTGAAAGACACGGCGCTACCTTAAAACGCCTTAAATGCAAGGCGCTTATATGCGAAAGTAAGGTGGCAAGCAGAAGAATACTCGTTGCCTTTCCGCAAACCTATATGAATGCATCGGGCGAGGCGGTAAGCGCGATTTGTCAGTTTTATAAAATACCAAGCGATAAAATACTCGTTGTTTTCGATGATATTTCGCTTGATGTCGGCAATATCCGCATTCGCCGAAACGGCTCACACGGCGGTCATAACGGAATGAAGGATATATCCGAGCGAATGAACACCACCGATATTATGCGCATAAAAATCGGCGTAGGTGCAAAGCCGCACCCCGATTATGATTTGGCGGATTGGGTAATCAGCAAATTCAGAAACGATGAAAAAGAAAACCTTGAAAAAGGTCTTACAAAGGCGGTAGACGCCATAGATGAAATATTGACGGGAACTGTCGAAAGGGCGATGAATAAATTTAACAGTTAATGGAAGAGATTTTTAAAGCTTTATCCCGAAATACCTCGTATAAATCTCTGAAAAAGGACCTCGATAAGGGACAGCTGCCTATGGTGGCTACGGGACTTTCCCATATCCATAAGGCGGTTGTTGCGGCGGCGATAAGCAAGGATACCGCCCAAAAAATCCTTATCATAACCCACGATGAGGCCGAAATGAGCGATATGTATGCCGACCTTTGCGCGCTCGGTATGCGGGCAGTTACCTATCCCGAGCGGGATTTCTGCTTTACCGATATGGTGGGTCGCTCACCGGAGTACGAGCATAAAAGAATAGACACCCTATCTAAAATTTTAGATGGGGATTTTGACCTGCTTATTTCGAGTGTCGGTGCGGCGGCACAGTATACAATACCGCCCGATGTTCTCAAAAGCAGTCTTTTCACATTGCAAAACGGCAAAGAATACGATATGGCTGATATTTCCGATAGGCTTATAAATGCGGGATATTTAAGGCAACTGCAGGTTGAGGGTACGGGTCAGTTTGCGGTTCGCGGCGGTATACTCGATATTTTTCCGGTTCAGAGCGAAAATCCCGTGAGAATAGAGTTTTTCGGTGACGAAATCGACTCGATAAGCGAGTTCGATGTTATGACACAGCGCCGCACCGAATCGCTTGAGGAAATAAAAATTTGCCCTGCAAGCGAGATAATTTATAATGCCGATAAGCTGACATCAGTTCTTAAAAACACACTCGAAAAAGCAAATGCCAATGAAAAGGCGATGCAGAGAATAAGTCGGGATATTTCTTCACTTGAAAACGGAATATCCGTAAATGCCGACCGATATATTTCGGCAATTTACCCAAAGGCTTCGATTTTCGATTATCTTGACGAAAACTGTATTGTTTTGGTCAGCGAGGGCAGTCTCGTGCGGCAGAATTTAAAGGATAGTCACCGTGGTATGCTAAACGAGGTAAAATCCCTTGTCGAGGAGGGCTATATTTACGGTAACCTTGCGGATTTCCGCTTTTCTCCTCAAGAGCTTTTTTCAAGGCTCGAAAGGGCGGTATTCCTCGAAAACTTTGCTACCGGCAAATATGAAGCAGAGCCGAAAAGCAATATTATATTCAATTTTAAAAGACTTCCTGCATGGCAGGGCGAAATTAAAGTTTTATTGGAGGACTTAAATGCATATAAGAATCAAAATGTACTTATTCTGGCGGGCGAGGAAAAGGCAGTTAAGGTGCTTACTGCAACACTTGCAGAGAAAAAGCTCGAAAGCCGTGCCGTGGTACGCTCTGGTGGATTATCGTCAGGATTTTTAATGCCGGATGAAAACCTTGCGGTTATTACTCACAGCTGTATTTTCAGCAAGAAAAAGACAGCTAAAAGGGGGAAAAACGAAAATTCCTTCTTCTCGCTCGAGGAGCTTAAAGAGGGCAATTATGTAGTTCACGCTTCCCACGGAATCGGTATTTTTTCGGGTATTCATAAGATAACCTCGCAGGGAATTACAAAGGATTATATCAAGATAACCTACGCTAAAGGGGACGTTTTGTACGTCCCGGTAACACAGCTCGATTTGATTTCAAAATATGTGGGAGCGAGCGAAAACGGAAACGTAAAGCTCAATAAACTGGGCTCACAGGATTGGTCAAAAACCCGCCGCAGGGTAAAAACGGCGGTAAAGAATATGGCAAAGGAGCTTATGGCGCTTTATGCGAAAAGAATGTCGGTAAAGGGCTATGCCTTTGAAAGCGACAGCGAGCTGCAAAAGGAATTCGAAGCAAAATTCGAGTTTGTTGAAACCGAGGACCAGATAAGAAGCATTAAGGAAATAAAAAGCGATATGGAGCGAGCGGTACCTATGGACCGCCTGCTTTGCGGCGATGTGGGCTTCGGTAAAACCGAGGTTGCGCTTCGCGCGGCGTTTAAATGTATCAGCGAGGGCAAACAGTGTGCACTTCTTGTGCCCACCACCATACTTGCCTGGCAGCACTATAACACCGCCCTAAACCGTTTCGGAGAAATGCCCCTTAATGTAAAGATGCTTTCCCGTTTTGTAACCCCTGCCGAGCAGAAAAAAACACTTGCAGGTCTTAAAAACGGCAAGGTGGATATGGTTATCGGTACCCATCGTATTATTTCAAACGATGTTGAGTTTAAAAATCTGGGACTTGTAATAATAGACGAAGAACAGCGCTTCGGGGTTGCGCAAAAGGAGAAGCTTAAGCAGAAGCACCCCGAGGTAGATGTACTTACCTTATCGGCAACACCGATACCGCGAACACTTAATATGGCGATGTCGGGCCTTCGCGATATGTCAAGCATTGAGGAGCCGCCGATTGACCGTCAGCCGGTGCAGTCCTATGTTTTGGAATACGATGCGGGCGTGGTTTTCGATGCCATACGCCGTGAGCTTCGCCGGAGCGGTCAGGTTTATTATCTTCACAATAGGGTTGAAAGTATAACAACCTGCGCTTTGAAGATAAAAACGGCGATACCCGAGGCACGTGTGGAAATCGCTCACGGTCAGATGGGGGAGGATGAGCTCTCCCGCGTTTGGAAACGCCTTATAGAACACGAAATTGATATTCTCGTCTGCACAACCATAATCGAAACCGGTGTAGATGTTCCCAATGCCAACACCCTGATTATAGAAAATGCCGAGCGTATGGGGCTTTCTCAGCTCCATCAGTTGCGCGGCAGGGTGGGACGTTCCCCAAGACGTGCCTACGCCTATTTTTGCTTCAGACCCGATAAACAGCTCGATGAAATTGCTGAAAAACGGCTTGAAGCAATACGGGATTATACCGAGTTCGGTGCAGGATTTAAGATTGCAATGAGAGACCTCGAAATAAGGGGCGCCGGCAATATTCTGGGCGGCGAACAGCACGGAAATATGGAGGCGGTGGGCTATGATATGTATTTAAAACTGCTCAATTCCGCCATAAACGAGGAAAAGGGCGTGCAGACCTACGATGATAAGGAATGCACCGTGGATTTAAGTATTTCGGCGCACATACCCGAAAGCTATATCGAGCTTTTACCGGCAAGACTCGGCATTTATAAAAAAATCGCCAAGGTGAGAACCGAGGAGGATAAAAGGGATATTATTGATGAGCTTATCGACCGTTTCGGAACACCGCCTAAAGCAGTTTTGGGGCTTATTGATATTGCCCTGCTTCGTAATCGTGCCGCACAGCTGGGCATAACCGAGATAACCGAGGCCAAAAACGGATTAAAGCTCTGCGTTAATGAATTGAGGGGC
The DNA here is from genome assembly GCA_018065375.1 of Candidatus Equinaster intestinalis. The sequence continues at coordinate 9,286 of JAGHTJ010000121.1, forward strand.
GAGCAGATAGAGATTTTGTCTGCCGGCTTCGGCAAACGCTTCAGCGTTCAGGGCAACGAAAAACCGTATTACCTCGTAAAAGCATTGCCGGGACAGAAAAAAGGCGAGCTTATTGCCGAAATATCGTCAGTATTGTAAACTTTTTTAAAAAAATATAGACTTTTTATGAGGTTTGTATATAC
>JAGHTJ010000169.1 GCA_018065375.1 Candidatus Equinaster intestinalis
AATGTGTAGAGTACATCGGTAATCAAATTAACGATAACGAAAATCGTTGCAACTACCAGTACGCTCGCCTGAATCGCGGGATAATCACGGTTGCTTATCGACTGATAAATATACCAGCCGAGACCCGACCAACTGAACACCTGCTCACAAATAACGGTACCTCCGAAAAGTGAAGCAAACTCGGTACCAGTAATTGTAATAAGTGTTACAAGTATATTTTTGAAAGCGTGCTTAAAATAAACTTTACGATACGGTAGGCCCTTTGCCCTTGCGGTTCTTATGTAGTTTGAGCCCAAAACATCAAGTGTTTGCGAGCGAATATGGCGGCAGAAAATTGCCGATTCAAAAAGCCCCAAAGTAAGTGCGGGCATTATAAGCTGCTGCAGATTTTTGAGCGGGTCGGTAAATAAATCGGTGTAACCGCCCGAGGGCAACCAATGCAGTCTTACCGAAAACAAAATAATCATTAAGAGTCCTATGCAAAAAGCCGGCATAGCCAAAAAGCTTGTTGAAAAAACGCTTATTATCTGGTCCGCCAATTTACCGCGTTTGATTGCGGCAAGCATACCGAGCGGTATTGAAATGAGCAGCGCAAAAACAAGCGAAACAAATATAAGCTCAAAGCTTACGGGCAGTTTCTGCATAATTATCGGTGTTATGGCAGTTCCGCTGCGCAGAGAAACACCGAAATCAAGCTTAATGCAGTTCTTCATCCAAATTATATACTGCACAAACTGTGAGCGGTCCATACCAAGCTCGGCTTTAACACGCTCATAATTCTCGGGCGACATATCGCCATAAGGACCTATTTTGTTTTTTACCGGGTCACCCGGAGTTAAACGCACCGATACAAAGATAATTATCGAAACCAAAAACAGCACAAATATCGCCATTAAAATGCGCTTTATTATCTGTATCGCAAGTTTACTTTTGTTCAAATTAATTCCCCTTTATATAAAACACCAAGCTGCCGGTTGCACTTTTGGCACAACCGGCAAACTTTTAAGTTCGATTAAACTGATTAACCGATTTTAATATTCTTAAAGAATACATGACCCATACCGTTTACGGTAAGACCCGATACATTTTCACTTGCGGCGCAAGCAATCGGAGCTGCAATATACGGATAAATGGGAGCATAATCGGCAACTATCTGCTGAATCTTTTCGTAGCAATCTTTTCTGATGGCTTCATCGGCAGTAGATTTACCCTTAATCATTAAGTCTTTGATTTCGGGAATGTTCTTGCACTGATACTGGTCGCAAAGTCCCTCAAGAATAATTGAGTTAAATGTTGCGGGGTCAGAGCCAACCATACCGTATTCATTCCAGATCATATCATAGGTACGGCCAAGGTAATTTTCGAGCCATACAGACATTTCTTCGGACTTAATGTTCATTGTAATACCGATCTGCTTTAAGGAATCCTGCCAGATAAGAGCGGCGGGCTCAGCCTGATCGTAACCCTTAAGGAGTTCAAGATCAAATGAGAAGCCCTGCGGATAAGCACTCTTTGCAAGATATTCTTTAGCTTTCTCGAGGTCATATTCATTGGCAACAACGGCCTTATGATACTTAGCGGCGGTAGGATAGCAGCTCGAAAGAACTTCGCCCTTACCGTGGTAAGCAGCCTCGTTAATAGCATCGGCATTGAATGCAAGGCGCATAGCCTGAATTACATTCTTATCAGCCAAAGCAGGACAGTTATGGAGACCGATTTCAAACAAGTCAACAGTGTTTGATACGGGAGCCGCAACAACCTTCATACCTGCTTTTTTCTCAACGGTTACCTGGTTTTCTGCAGAAATTGCATGGAGAGCGTTGAGAGCGCCGGATTCAAGGTTGGTAAGAGCAACGGTGTAATCGGAGAAAGGCTTTAAGATAAGGGTTTTAACGGTTACCTTATCGGCATCCCAATATCCGTCAAACTTTTCGAGAGCAACCTGATCGTTGGGAACCCACTTTACAAACTTGAAGGCGCCGGTTCCGTTAGCGGCGGCAGCTAAATTCTTGGGATCATCCTCTTTGCAGAAGATAGGAGTATACGCAAGGTTATCAAGCAGAGCCGGAGTAGCGGCATTAAGCTTAATTGTGAGCTTATAATCGCCATCGGCGGTAATGCTTTCAACAGTAGCATACTGCGGAGCACGCCAAGCGCCGTTGGCTTCGTCTTTAATGTAGTTAATTGTGTTAATAACATCAGCTGCGGTAAATGCCTGACCGTTATGGAACTTAACACCCTCGCGAAGAGTTACTTCGTAGGTAAGCTCATCAACAACCTTAATATCGGTTGCAAGGTCATATTCGTATTTCATCTGATCGTTTAAGTGGAGCAATGGCTCATAAACATTGAATACGAAAAGGGATACATAGTTTGCCATCTGGTTGCTCATCGGATCGAAATTATCGATATCCGCATTCATGCCGTAAACGAAAGTGTCGATTACTTTCTTTTCGCCATTTTCGTTTGTGCCTTTACAACCGGCAAAGCAGGCAACTACCAAGAGAACGCTTAAAAACAGTGCTAAAAACTTTTTCATAAATATTTTCCTCCAATATTTATTTTTTTGCTAATCTTTCGATATCAAATCCCAAGTAAGCGGTGTAGCTGATTCGATATCACAAAGTGCCGTCCGTCCCAAAACCTGTTTGTAAAACGCCGGTGAAATACCGTTGCCGGGTCTTATGGAACGAATGTTATCTGCGGAAAACCTCTCGCCTGCCTTAATGTCTTTAACCACAAAAAGACTGCGGAAGCGGTGATTACCTGCATCAACACCCTCATAAACGGGTTTTCCGATTACCTTTTCGGTTTCTCTGATTTCGTTTACAAGCTTTTTGAAATCTGCATATTCGATAGAAAACTCCGTATCGGGGTTTCTTCTCTCATGCGTAATGCAAAAATGCTTTTCAATCACACAAGCGCCTAAGGACACGCCTACAAGCGATGTAAGATTTGAAACGGAATGGTCAGAGAGACCTACCCGGCAACCGAATCTTTTCGCCATATCGGGTATTAAAGCAAGATTCATCCGCTCGGGGTCGGCAGGATACTCGGCACTGCAGCGAAGCAGTATATAGTCCTTACATCCTCCCGCCTTCATTGCATCAACAGCCGCCTGGATTTCTTCTACCGAGGCAAAGCCGCATGAAACAATCATAGGTTTTCCTTTGGAAGCCACATACTCAATCAAAGGTGTATCAACGATTTCGGTTGATGCGATTTTGTAGAGCTCAACTCCGAGATCCTCAAGAAAATCAACCGATGTGGGATCAAACGGTGTTGAAAAGAAATCGATGCCTACCTTTTCACATTCTTCTTTAATCGGTTTATGCCACTCCCACGGCGTGCCTGCCACACCGTATAAATCGTAAAGCCGCTGACCGTCCCACAAACCGCCATTTATAATAAATTCGGGTTTGTCGCTGTTAAGCGTTAAGGTATCGGGAGTATAGGTCTGAATTTTAAGACCGTCCGCCCCCGCTAAGGCTGCGGCGTGCACGATTTCGAGTGCATGCTCGAGACTGCCTGCATGATTGCCGGACATTTCGGCAATTATATAGGTCTGCCCGTTGTTTATGCGATTAAACAAGTTCAAGGATATCACTTCCACGAAAAATATCTTAACACGGTTGTTAATTTTTGTAAATTTCAAAAAAATCGAAAAACTTTAAAAAAACAAGAAAATCATTTAGCGCGATATTCCTGCGGTGTAACACCGGTAATTTTCTTAAAAACGGTGTTATAGTAGCTCACGCTTGTAAAGCCTACCGCTGTACTTATATCTTTTATTTTAATGTTGCCGGAAATAAGCATATCTTTAGAGATATTAACTCTGTATTCCTTTACATAATCTATAAAGCGGCTACCGGTTTTTGAAAAGAAAAGTTGACCGAAATAGGCACTTGAAAGATTCAAAAACTCGCTTGCACTCTGCTGAGAAAGATTAATATCGGCATAGTTTTCGGCTACATAGTCCTTAGCCTGCTCGATAAGATGTGATAATTTATCGGTTTTGCGGCTGTTGATAAGCAAAATATACTTTACACAGCAGTTGATAAACCATACCTCTATATCGTTCGGGCTTTCGGTATGCAAAATATACTGAATATTCTCCTGCGTTTCGCTTTCGGAAATCTGAATACCGAAGTCCGCAGTTTGCTGTAAAATTCTCGTAATCAGTTCAATATAAGTCTGGCGGACATCAAAAAATCGGTTAGATGTATCAAATTCAACAGTTGAAAGCAGTTCGTCAAGCCGCTTTTTAAGCTTAGGCACATTTCCATCCAAAAAGCAACCCAAAATGCGGTCAACAGCCAAATTATGTTTATTATTTGTATGCTGTAAAACCTTTTTTACATCTCGAATATGAATTACTCTGCCGATTTCAACCGAGTTTTTATATGTAAGACAGGTAAACGCATCTGCCGCAGAAAGCCTTACATCCATAATATTGGCAACTGTTCTGCCAACGGCAATTAAACTGCCCATAAGTGAATGTTTACTCTCAAAATCATCGAGTATACTTTCGAGTGAATCTTCGGCAGAATCCAAGGTTTCAGCACTTTTAGCAGATAAAATAAACGCAACATTTCCGTTTGCACTGCCGTAAGGCATAACAAAAATACGGTGGCTGAATGCATTTTTGAAAAATTTTTCGGCATTAAGCAAAGTATCGCACCGTTTTTCCGGCGGAATCTGCTCAAATTTCAGCGAAATTTCGCAAACCGCAAAGTATTTGCCGAGGTCCTTTATACCGAGCCCGGCCAAGCGTTTTAATACCTCCGCTTCGGTGCTGTCACGCAAATTTTCCGCAATACTGCGAAAAAATCTTTCACGCGAAACGGCAATATCCGATACAGAACGCATTATTTCTTACCACACATCTGTTTATATTTCATTTCGGCAATAACCCAGTCGTCCTCATTATCAATATCCTGAACTTCGGTTTCGCTCATTATTAAAGGAACAGTGTTTTGCATAATAAGGATTTTTTCTTTTAAGAAACGGGCACAATCGGCAACATAAAACTGACCGCAATCGTGGTATGAAGGCTCTAAATCCTGGCTGCGGCAGGAAAAATACTCGGGATATTTGATTTTAAGTTTGCCGGACTGAATTGAAAAACTGCGCTGCGGCGGAAAGGAAAACGGAACAACGGGAACTACGCTGTCCGCTTTAAGCTCTGCTATAAGCTCCATTGCCTTTTTCAGCTTTTCGGCGGTAATAAAAGGTGCTGTTGGATAAATGCAGCAAAAATAGCCGATATCCTCGCCCATTTCCTTATATTTATCAATAACCTCGCAGAGCACATCGGCAGTAGTTGCGTAGTCGTTTGATGTCTCGGGCGAGCGCATAAACGGCACTTCGGCACCGTACTTTTTCGCAATTTCGGCAATTTCCGTATCGTCGGTTGAGACCATAACATGGTCAAACTTACCGCTTAAAAGTGCCGCCTCAATAGAATAAGCAAGAATCGGCTTGCCCAAAAAGTCTTTGATATTCTTATGTGGAATTCGTTTGCTTCCGCCTCTTGCTGTAATAATTGCTATTGTTTTTTTCATAATTTTTCGCTTCCCATAATAATTTTTGCCAATCATTTGGTAGTTAAATTATACCACTTTAAGGGTTTTCAGTCAATCTTTATTTGCTACCGGCGATGTCTCTGTTAAATTAATATCAAAGTATGGCTGAAAACGACAAAACAAGCTGATATTTTTGTGAAATTTGCCTTATTTTTATTGCGATACAGAATATCGATTATAAAATTTGACGAAATCTTTTTGAGGTGCCAGATATAGTGCGTTTTTTGCTAAAAAAGCATTGACAAAGGGCTTAAGTTGTGATACGATAACGATAATTTGATTTGCATAATATATATAGTGTAAAGGCTGTGAAAAAGACGGTCCGCTTTGATGTTTACAGAGAGCCGATTTTTGGTGTGATTCGGCATCGGATAAGCTGTGGCCCATCACTTTGGAGCCGAAAATCCGAAATGATTATTTCAGTGTAGGCGTTTTCCGTGATTGCTGCGTAAAAGCATAGGAATTGTCAGATTCCAAGAGTGGCAACTTTTGTTGCAATTTGAGTGGTACCGCGAGTGTTTTCACCCGTCTCAAAGAATTCTTTGGGACGGGTGCGTTTTTTATCAGCCCGACAGGAGGTATAACAGTGTCAAATGTTTCAAGCGATAAGCTGCATGAGGTAGCCGGCCGTATCCGCGAGATGCGTGAAATCATCGGTCTTACAGAAGCGGAAATGGCAGAAAAAACCGAAGTTTCGTTGGAAGAATACAAGTCCTACGAAGCAGGTCTTATCGATTTCCCTTTTACATTCATTCATAAATGTTCAATTGTTTTCGGTATAGGAATAAGCGATATTTTGGAGGGCAAAAGTGCTCACCTTTCTTCGTATACGGTAACCCGCGCCGGTCAAGGTCAGGAAACCGCAAAGGAAGACGGTATTCAGATACAAAACCTTGCCCCGATGTTTACCAAGAAAATCGCAGAGCCCTATTGGGTGCATTATGAGTACAGCGACGAACTCCAGAATAAACCGATTCACCTTACCAAACATTCCGGTCAGGAATTTGACTTTGTTATAAACGGCAAGCTGAAAATTCAGGTTGGCGACAATATAGAATATCTGAGTGAGGGCGACAGTATTTATTACAACAGCTCTACACCCCACGGTATGATAGCGGTTGACGGTAGCGACTGTTACTTTGTTGCGGTAATTCTCCCCGGCGACAATGCGGCTGAGCCGGTTATACGCGATACCTTCTTCCCCACCCGTGTTTCTCAAAGAAAGCTTATTTCCGATTCTTTTGTTTCAGTAACCGAGAACGAAAACGGTGCGCCTGTTTCGGTTAAGTTTACAGATGCCGAAAGCTTTAACTTTGCGTTTGATATAGTTGATGCCATTGCAAAGAAAGAGCCCGATAAACTCGCAATGCTCCATATTTCAAAGGACAAGACTGAAAGACGGCTTACCTTTAACGATATGAAACGCGGTTCAGCTCAATGCGCAAACTACTTTAAGTCGCTCGGTATTAAAAAGGGCGACAGAGTTATGCTTGTACTCAAGCGCCATTATCAGTTCTGGTATGCAATTCTCGGTCTGCATAAGCTCGGCGCGGTTGCCATACCCGCCACCTGCCAATTACAGGCACACGATTTTGAATACCGCTTTAATGCCGCAAAGGTAAGCGCAATTCTCTGCACTGCCGATGGCGATGTTGCAAATCAGGTTGAAATTGCCGCAAAAGCTTCACCCACACTTAACTGCAAAGTTCTTGTTGGCGGAAGCAAAGAGGGCTGGCACAACTTTGACGAAGAATACGGTTTATACAGTGCCCACTACTACCGCACCGAAGATACACCCTGCGGCACAGACCCGATGCTTATGTTCTTTACCTCGGGCACAACGGGTTATCCGAAAATAGCAGTTCATACCTATCAGTATCCGCTCGGACATTATATGACGGCGAAATATTGGCACGGTGCCGAAGAAAACGGCCTGCATTTTACCATATCCGATACCGGTTGGGGCAAAGCCTTATGGGGCAAGCTTTACGGTCAGTGGATGTGCGAAAGCGCAGTGTTTACATACGACTTTGACCGCTTTGATGCATCCGACATTCTGCCGATGTTTGCAAAATATCAGATTACAACCTTCTGCGCGCCGCCTACAATGCTGCGCATGATGATACGCGAAGATATTTCGAAATACGATTTTTCGTCCGTTAAGCATATGACCACTGCGGGCGAAGCACTCAATCCCGAGGTTTACAGACTGTTTGAAAAGCTTACGGGCTTGCAGATAATGGAAGGCTTCGGTCAAACCGAGCTTACCCTTGCCATCGCAAACCTGCGCGGCAACGCCCACAAGCTCGGCTCTATGGGTAAACCTGTTCCGCCCTACCAAATCGAGCTTATTGATGCCGACGGCAACCTTGTTGGTGACGGTGAAACCGGTGAAATTGTTGTTCGCACCGATGAAACCATGCCCTGCGGCATTTTCGCAGGATATTATCTTGACGAAGAAAAAACAAAAGATGCCTGGCACGACGGTTATTACCACACCGGTGATACAGCTTGGAGAGATGAGGACGGCTACTATTGGTATGTTGGCCGTGTTGACGATGTTATCAAGTCTTCGGGCTACCGCATAGGACCTTTCGAAATCGAAAGCGTTATTATGGAGCTCCCCTATGTTCTCGAATGCGGTGTTTGCGCCGTACCGGATGAAGTAAGAGGTCAGGTAGTTAAAGCCGTTATCGTTCTTGTAAAAGGAACTGAGGGCTCGGACGAGCTCAAAAAAGAAATTCAGGATTATGTTAAGAAGAACACCGCACCGTACAAGTATCCGAGAATTATTGAATTCCGCGATGAGTTACCCAAAACGGTAAACGGTAAAATTCAGCGTAATCTGCTGTGATTATAAGCGAAAGGAGCAAATGAATATGAGCCAGATGACAGGTCTTGATTTCAAAATTCAGGATATGGCACAGCGTATTCGGGAACTCAGGGAAATCACCCGATTTACTCCCGAAGAAATGGCAAAGAAAACCGATGTTACGGCAGAGGAATATCTTGCCTGCGAAAACGGCGAAAGCGACCTTAACTTTGCTTTCATTTACCGCTGCGCTCTTGCTTTCGGTGTTGATGTTACCGATATTATCGAAGGCGTAAGCCCTACGCTTAAATCTTATGTAATCACAAGGTCGGGTGCGGGTCAGAAAATCGACCAGGCACACGGTATGATGTATTATAACCTCGCTTCTTCTTTCCAGAACAGAATTGCGGAGCCGCTTTATGTTAAAAGCAGTTTTATCGAAGAGGCACAGCACCGCGATATTGAACTTACCACACACGCCGGTCAGGAGTGCGATATAGTTATTTCCGGTCAGCTTCAGGTACAGGTTGGCTCCCACAAGGAGATTCTGGGACCCGGCGACAGTATTTATTATGACAGCGGCACACCCCACGGTATGATAGCCGTTAACGGTGAGGACTGCTATTTCTATGCGATTGTTCTTAATCCTACCGGCGAGCCCATCCCCGAGCTAATGCCGCCCAAGGAAATTACGACACAGCGCAAGATTCAAAAAGATACCAAAGAAAGAATTTATCAGAAGTTTATCGATGTTACCGAAAACGAAAACGGTACACCTACCTCGATTACTTTCAAGAATACCGAAAAATTCAACTTTGCATTTGATTTGGTTGATGAATTAGCCAAAAAAGACCCACAAAAGCTCGCTATGCTTTATGTTTCAAAAGATAAGGCGGAAAGACGCTTTACTTTTACGGATATGAAGCGCGGCTCAGCGCAGTGCGCAAACTATTTCAAATCGCTCGGCATTAAAAAAGGCGACCGAGTTATGCTTGTACTCAAGCGCCATTATCAGTATTGGTTTGCGGTGCTCGGTCTCAACAAGCTCGGTGCTATTGCGATACCTGCTGTTAATCAACTGCTTGAACACGATTTTGAATACCGTTTCAATGCGGCAGGAGTTTCGGCAATTATCTGCACTGCGGACGGCAATACGGCTGATGAGGTTGATAAGGCGGCAGACCGCTGCCCCACCCTTAAAAATAAGCTTATTGTCGGCGGTAAAAAGGATGGCTGGCGCACATTTGACGAGGAGTATACCTTATACAGTTCGCATTACGAAAGAACCGAAGATGCTCCCGGCGGTGACGACAAAATGCTTATGTTCTTTACATCGGGTACATCGGGCTATCCGAAAATCGCCGTTCATAACTATAAATATGCTTTAGGCCATTTCCATACTGCGAAATATTGGCACTGCGTTGACCCGGACGGATTGCACTTTACAATTTCCGATACCGGTTGGGCAAAATCAATGTGGGGCAAGCTTTACGGTCAGTGGCTCTGCGAAGCGCCTACATTTGTATATGATTTTGACCGCTTTGATGCCGCAGATATTCTGCCGATGTTCGCAAAGTATCAGATTACGACATTCTGCGCTCCGCCCACAATGCTGCGCTTAATGATAAGGCAGGATATATCGGGCTATGATTTATCCTCGGTAAAGCATATGACTACCGCGGGTGAAGCACTTAACCCCGAGGTTTACCGCCAATTTGAAAAAGCTACGGGCCTGCAGATTCTCGAGGGCTTCGGTCAATCGGAAAGCACTATGATTATAGGCAATCTGTTGGGCGACTCTCACAAAATCGGCTCTATGGGCAAACCCGCACCGATTTACGATGTTGATATTGTAAATGAAAACGGTCAGTCGGTTGCCGCAGGTGAGGTTGGCGAAATTGTAGTTAACATTAAAAACGGTCTGCCCTGCGGACTTGCAACAGAGTACTACATGGATGGAGAAAAAACCGCACAAACCTGGCGGGACGGTTTCTATCACACAGGCGATACCGCTTGGCGGGATGAGGACGGTTACTATTGGTATGTTGGCCGCGTTGACGATGTTATTAAGTCTTCGGGCTACCGCATAGGACCTTTCGAAATCGAAAGCGTTATTATGGAGCTTCCCTATGTTCTTGAATGCGGTGTTTCCGCCGCACCCGATGAGGTAAGAGGTCAGGTAGTTAAGGCAAGCATTGTGTTGCTTGAAGGAACAGAGCCCACCGAAGAACTTAAAAAGGAAATTCAGGACTATGTAAAGCAGCATACCGCACCTTATAAATATCCGCGTATAGTTGTTTTCCGCGACAGCTTGCCGAAAACCACAAGCGGAAAAATTCAAAGAAATCTTCTTTAAGGAGAACTCAATGAAATTCAAACGGCTTACACTATTCTGCGGTCATTACGGAAGCGGTAAAACAAATGTTGCCGTTAATGTTGCTTCGTTTTTGCGCAAAACTCACGATAATGTTGCCTTGGCAGATTTGGATATTGTTAATCCGTATTTTCGCGCTAAGGACAGTAGCGATTTGCTCGAAAAGGAAGGCATACGGCTTATCTGCTCGGAATTTGCCAACTCAAATGTTGATTTCCCTGCGCTTCCGCAAGAGATATATGCTTTGACAGATGATAAAAGCATTACCGCCGTTCTTGATATCGGCGGTGATGAACGTGGAGCTTTGGCACTCGGCAGACTCTCCCCTGCAATTAATGCAGAAAATAATTTTGAAATGCTTATGGTTGTAAACAAGTACCGTCCGCTGACACCCGATACCGAATCGGTACTCGAAATCAAAAGCGAAATCGAAAATGCCTGCAAGGTTAAATTTACAGGCATAGTAAACAATTCAAATTTAGGCGCCGAAACCACTGCGCAAACGGTACTTGATTCAGTTAAGTACGCCGAAGATATCGGTGCGACAACCGGCTTGCCTATTGTTATGACGACGGTAAATGAAACGCTGTTTTCCGACTTGAGCGGAAAAATTCCGAATCTTTTTCCGCTGAAAATCAAAAATTTACTTGAGGAAAGGTCGTAAACAAATGATTAAGATTACTTTCAAAACCGACACTTGCAAGGGTTGCTGACTTTGTATCAATGCCTGCCCTAAGAAAATACTTCGTATTTCACCGGACACCATTAATAAAAAAGGTCACCACCCTGCTGAAATTACCGACCAAGCAGCCTGCATAGGTTGTGCTTCCTGCGCAACAATGTGCCCCGACTGTGTAATTAAGATTGAAAAGGAGTAAGAAAAATGGCAGATAAAGTTTTAATGAAAGGTAACGAAGCCATTGCAGAGGCCGCAATTATTGCCGGCTGCAGACATTACTTCGGTTACCCGATAACTCCTCAAACCGAGATTGCCGCTTATATGGCAAAGCGTATGCCGAAAATCGGCGGAACATTTTTGCAGGCAGAAAGCGAAATCGCAGCTATAAATATGGTTTACGGTGCGGCATCTGCCGGTGTAAGAGCTATGACCTCTTCCTCAAGCCCCGGTATTTCTCTTAAGAGCGAAGGTATTTCCTATCTTGCAGGCTCTGACCTGCCCGCACTTATCGTTAACGCTCAGCGCGGCGGCCCCGGTCTTGGCGGCATTCAGCCGAGCCAATCAGATTATTTTCAGGCTACCCGCGGCGGCGGACACGGCGACTATCACATGATAGTTCTCACCCCCGCTTCGGTTCAGGAAATGGCTGAGCTCACCATTAAGGGCTTTGATTTGGCAGATAAATACCGTATGCCCGTTATGATACTTGCCGACGGTACTATCGGCCAGATGATGGAGCCGGTTTCTTTCGATTTTGCGGTTAAAGATGCTCCGGCAAAGCCTTGGGCTACAACCGGCACAAAAATGGAAAGACCCCACAATGTAGTTAACTCGCTTTATCTTAAGGCGGCTGACCTCGAAAAGACAAATATCGAGCGCTACAAGCGCTACGAAGAGGTTATCGCAAACGAGCCAATGTGGGAGGAATATATGACAGAGGATGCCGATATAGTTATTGCGGCATTCGGTATTGCGGCGCGTGTTGCAAAAAATGCAATCAAAAAAGCCCGCAGAGAAGGCATTAAGGTCGGTCTTATCCGTCCGATAACCGTTTGGCCCTTCCCCACAGAGCCCTTTGCAAAAATTGCGGACACCTGCTCAGCTATTATTTCGGTTGAGCTTTCAATGGGTCAGATGATTGAAGATGTAAGATTGGCTTCGGGCGGAAAAGTTCCGGTAACACTTTGTAACCGTGTTGGCGGCATTATCCCCGAGCCTGAAGAAATACTTGAAGAAATTCACAGAATTGCCAAAGGAGGTAACAAATAATGGTAGTATTTGATAAACCCAAAGCACTTTTGGATGTGCCGCTTCATTACTGCCCGGGTTGCACCCACGGCATTATTCACAGACTCGTTGCCGAGGTTATCGACGAACTCGGTATCGAGGGTAAAACCGTAGGCGTTGCTCCTGTTGGCTGCGCTGTTATGGCTTATGATTATTTTGCCTGCGATATGATTGAGGCCGCCCACGGCAGAGCCCCCGCAGTTGCAACCGGTGTTAAGCGCTCACTTCCCGAAAATGTTGTATTTACATATCAGGGCGACGGTGACCTCGCTTCTATCGGTACCGCTGAAATTGTTCACGCCGCGGCAAGAAACGAAAATATCACCGTTATATTCATTAACAATGCAATTTACGGTATGACAGGCGGTCAGATGGCACCTACTTCCCTTGTAGGCCAGGTAACACAGACTTCGCCTTACGGCAGAGACCCCAAGCTTTGCGGCTACCCTGTTAAAGTATGCGAAATGTTATCACCCCTTGAGGGCCCCGAGTATATCGAGCGCGTTGCCGTTAACTCGGTAATCAATGTTCGCAAAGCAAAAAAAGCCATTAAAAAGGCTTTTGAAAATCAGATAAACGGCAAGGGCTTTTCGCTCGTTGAGGTTATTTCGGCTTGCCCGACTAACTGGGGTATGACTCCCGAAAAAGCCCTTAAGTGGATAGACGATGCTATGATTCCCTATTATCCGCTCGGCGTTTATAAGGACCGCTCGGCAGCAAAGGAGGAAAAGTAATGACTAAACAGTATCTTTTCGCCGGATTCGGCGGTCAGGGTATACTTTTTGCAGGCAAACTCCTTGCTTACAAAGGTCTTATGGATGAAATGAATGTCAGTTGGCTTCCTTCTTACGGACCCGAAATGCGCGGCGGTACGGCAAGCTGCGGCGTAGTGCTCAGCAATCACGATATTGCAACACCAATTGTTATTCACCCCGATGTACTTATTGCAATGAATCTCCCCTCGCTCGATAAATATGAAAACGATGTTCAGTCGGGCGGCACGATTTATGTTGATTCCTCACTTGTTGAGCGCAAGGTTCAGAGAACCGATGTAACCGTTCACTACATTCCCGCTACCCTGCTTGCCGCTCAAAAGGGACTTGACGGCCTTGCAAATATGATTATTATGGGAAATATTTTGAAAAACGAAGGCACTATTTCCGATGAATCAGTTGAAAAAGCACTCGGTAAATGTATATCTGCGCGCCACGCCGATATGCTCAAGTTCAACCGCGATGCTTTGATTCTCGGTAGTGAATATTGATTTTATGAAAAAAATACTTATAAGCGATATCACTTTAGGTACTTGTGCGGCAGAAAAAAATTCTTTTACTTTCCGCGAAAAAATCGAGGTTGCAAAACAGCTCGATAAGCTCTGTGTTTCGGTAATCGAACTCGGAACAATGAGCGGAAACACTGCCGATAATCTTCTTATCAAATCTGTTGCTTCAAGCGTAACGGAAAGTACTGTTGCGGTCTCAGCGGGATTTGATACAGAAGCCATTAAAAATATCTGGTCGGCTTTGAAAGAAGCCAAACACCCGCGTTTGCAGATTTGCGGCGCGGTAAGTACAGCAAGAATGGAATATGTTTATCACAAAAAGCTCGATGCCATGGCTGAAACCGTAACTAAAGCTGTTGCGTACTGCAAAACATTATGCAATGATGTTGAATTTATTGCAGAGGATGCCACCCGCGCAGATTTTGACTTTTTGTGCCGTATTATTTCCGATGTTATCAAAAGCGGTGCTGCAACCGTAACCATCTGCGATACTGCGGGAATTATGCTGCCCGATGAGTTCGGCGCATTTATAGAAAAGCTTTATGGCGCTATCCCCGAGCTTAATAACATTTCGGTGGGTGTAAACTGCTCCGATGTTCTTTTGGTGGCAAACGCCGCATCGGTTGCGGCTATTATGAAGGGCGCAAACGAAATTAAGGTTTCGGCTCTTGAGGCCGACACTGTTTCGCTTAATGCACTTATAAAGCTGCTTGTTACAAAATCGGATATGCTCGGTGTTGTAACAGATGTTAAGATTACCGAAATCAACCGCATATTAAAAGCCATTCAAAAGCTCGGCAATAAAACTTCTGCTAAAAATTCACCTTTTGAGGACGGTGTTCGCACCTACCCTGAAGATATGGTATTTACGGCAAACGATTCGATTAACGAAATCGTTAAGGGCTGCGAATTTTTAGGCTACACCCTCGATGATACCGACAAAATGCGAATTTGGAAAGCATTTAACGAAATTGCTCAGCGCATAACCTCGGTAAGTATCGGTGAGCTCGAGGCAATAATAGCATCTGAGGCTATGCAGGTACCCGCAACATATACCCTCGAAAACTTTGTTGTTACAACAGGCAATGCCATTGATATACTCGCCCATGTTAAACTTAAGCGCGGTGATAAGATTCTGGACGGTCTCTCTCTTGGTGACGGTCCTATTGATGCCGCATTTTTGGCAATCGAAAAAATTACGGGTCACCACTATGAGCTTGATGATTTTAAGATTCAGGCAATTACCGAAGGCAGAGAGGCTATGGGTCAAACCATAGTAAAACTCCGCTCCGGCGGTAAGGTTTACGCCGGAAAGGGCATTTCGACCGATATTATCGGCTCGGGTGTTGCGGCATATGTAAACGCTCTTAATAAAATTATTTACGAGGAGGAAAATGCATGAGACTTTCTTTCTCCGTAAAAGGCTGGTAGAACCTCTCGTGGCAACAAGCGCAGGATATTGCTTTTGAATCTGAGCTTGCGGGTATTGAACTTTACAACCTGTTTTCCCCATTACAAAAGCGTGAGGGCGCGTTTGGCAAAAACAACATTATGGCAACGGCTCGGAATATAAGAGAAAATTCTCTTGCCATTCCGAATATCGATACCGAATTTGATTTGTCCGGTGACGCCGACCCTACCGAAAGCATACTGAAACTTATCGTTTTGGCGGACGAACTGCGAGTGCCGAATATTTCGGTTTCAGTTAAGTCCCATAACGAAGAAACAGCCAAAAAGCGAATAGGCAAAATTTTGCCTGTGGCGGCGGCACGCGGCGTTACACTACTTGTTTCGACCGATGGAATTTACGCCGATACAGTCAAATTATGCGAGCTTCTTGATAGCTTTGCGAGCGATAATTTCGCCGCGTTATGGAATGCCAATTGCACTTACTTTTGTGCCGGCGAAGAGCCCGATGAAACAATTGAGCATTTAGGCGCATATATCAGGCATGTTCATATAAACGATGCTAAAAAGAACGGCGGCTATCAGATTATCGGCGAGGGCGATTTACCCATAAACGAAGTTATGAATGCGCTGTCTTCTGTTGACTATGACGGACATATTTCCTTACAGTGGGAAAGCGGCGGGCTTGACGGGTTGGATGACCCCGAGGTAATAATTCCGCATTATGCTTCGTTTATGCGCAGATTTGAGCAAAAGCAAGCCGCAAACCGACTTTATCCAAATCACGATTCAAGCGGTTATTATATCTGGAAAAAGGATGAGCTTATCGACCTCACCTTTTCGCGTGTACTCGATAAGCTGGTTGAGGAATTTCCCGACCAATATGCCTTTAAGTATACAACACTTAATTACACCCGCACTTATGCGGAATTTCGCCACGATGTAGACAGTTTTGCCCGTGCGCTTGTATCTTTAGGTGTTTCGGCGGGCAACAAGGTTGCGGTTTGGGCAACTAATGTTCCCGAATGGCTCATAGCATTTTGGGCTGTTACGAAAATCGGCGCGGTTTTGGTATCGGTTAACACTGCATACAAAACTCACGAAATCGAATATCTGCTCAGGCAATCGGATACGCACACACTTATTATGATAGAATCTTCCAAAGATTCCGATTACAAGGGCAGTATAAACGAGCTTTGCCCCGAGATACAAAAGAGTGTTCCCGGTGAGCCGCTCCACTGCAAAAAGCTCCCGTTTTTGCGCAATGTAATCACGGTTGGTTTCCGTATGAACGGCTGCCTTACTTTTGAGGAAGCGCTCGAGCGCAAGCATTTAACCCCGAAAAGCGAAATTTTGCGAATGGCAAACGAGGTAAGACCCAACGATGTTTGCAATATGCAATATACCTCGGGCACAACGGGTTTCCCGAAAGGTGTAATGCTTACGCACTACAATGTTATTAACAACGGCAAGTGTATCGGTGACCGAATGGGACTTTCCACTGCCGACCGTATGATGATTCAAGTGCCTATGTTCCACTGTTTCGGTATGGTGCTTTCGATGACAGCCGCCGTAACCCACGGAACTACAATGTGCCCACTGCCCTATTTTTCGGCTAAGGCATCGCTCGATTGCATAAATCAGGAGAAAATCACCTGCTTTAACGGTGTGCCTACAATGTTCATCGCAATGTTCAATCACGCCGATTACCGCAAAACCGATTTTTCTTATATGCGAACAGGCATTATGGCGGGCTCGGGTTGTCCGCCGGAGCTTATGCGTAAAGCCGCGCGAAAAGATGAAATGAATATGCAGGGCATTGTAAGTGTTTACGGGCAGACCGAGTCTTCCCCGGGCAGCACTATGACCGCCTGGACAGACGAACTCGATATTCGCTGTGATACGGTAGGTTACCCCTTCCCCCATGTTCAGTGCAAAATAGTTGACCCCGAAACCGGCGAAGAATTGCCGACGGGTGTAAACGGTGAGTTCTGCTCAAAGGGCTACAACACAATGAAGGGCTATTATAAGATGGCTGTTGCCACCAAAAAAGCCATCGATGCCGAAGGTTGGCTCCACTCGGGCGATATTGCCGTAAAACGCGAGGACGGCACATACCTTATAACAGGCCGACTTAAGGATATGATAATAAGGGGCGGCGAAAATATTTACCCAAAAGAAATTGAGGAATTTATTTACACCCACCCCGATGTTAAGGATGTTCAGGTTATCGGTGTCCCCGACCAAAAGTACGGTGAAGAAGCCGCCGCCTGCATTATTCTTAAAGAAGGCGCCGAGCAGAGCGAAGCCAAAATGCGTACATATATTGCCGAGCATTTGGCAAGCCACAAGGTGCCGAAATATATTTTGTTCGTTGACAGTTTTCCTATGAACGCCGCAGGCAAGGTACTAAAATACCGCATGCGCGAGGAGATAGAAAAACTGATAAACAAATAATAAATTATTTTTCAGGAGGAAAATGAAATGAGTAGCAATCTCGAATTAATCCGTGAATACGGACACGAACAAGTAGCGTTTTTCCAGAATGAGAAAGCCGGACTCAGATGTATTATAG
>JAGHTJ010000026.1 GCA_018065375.1 Candidatus Equinaster intestinalis
CGAAGAGCCTGTATGCCCCGTATACGAATAATTTTACTTAATTCAAGCACCCGCCGGGTGCTTGATTTTTTATTTCGGCGTTTTTTGTTGTTTTTGCATAAATATTTTTTGAAAATTTTAATATTGCTTTTATTTTTTAGTGAAAATAAACAAAAAATTGCTTTAATTTTGCCATAAGTATTACTTGAAATTTTTAAAGGAATATAGTAATATAAATGTGTAATACTATATACTTGAGGAGATGTTTAAATTGGCTAAAATAACTATCCAACAAATGGCTGATATGATTGAGAAAAAGCTCTCACATAATTTCGGTGTAAGCGTTTCTCAAGCATCTGATGATTTGTTCTATAAGGCTACTGCCCTTGTCCTGCTTGATATGTTAAAGGAAAAGCGCACTGCCTTCAAAAAGGAAACAGCCGATAAAAAAGCGAAAACCATTTACTATTTAAGTATGGAATTCCTTATGGGCCGTTCACTCAAAAACAATCTTTATAATTTAGGTCTTGAAGAAACCGTTAAAAAGGCTCTCGGCAAATTCAAGGTTAATCTTGATAACCTTTATGAGCTTGAGCCCGATGCAGGCCTTGGAAACGGCGGTTTAGGCCGTCTTGCCGCCTGCTTCCTTGATGCACTTTCAACCGGCGATTATCCGGCTATGGGCTATTGCATTAAATATGAATTCGGTATTTTCAAGCAGAAGATTATTGACGGCTGGCAGACAGAAATGCCCGATTTCTGGCTTCCCGGCGGCAGTGTTTGGCTTGAACCCAGACCCGCTTCTGCCGTAGAAGTAAACTTCGGCGGCGAGGTTCACGAATGGTGGGACGGCGGACGTCACAATATCAGCTACGATAATTATACTACAGTTCGTGCTATGCCTTACGACCTTATGGTTCCCTCCAAAAACGGAAAAGCCGTAAATGCCCTTCGTCTTTGGAGTGCTGAATACCAGGATATAAATATGAATGCTTTCAACCGCGGCGACTATGTTACCGCCCTTGAAGAAAAGGCAAATACCGAGGTTATCAGCAAGGTGCTCTACCCCGAGGATAACCACCAGGAGGGTAAATCGCTTCGTCTTCGTCAGCAGTATTTCCTTGTTTCGGCATCGGTTCAGGATATACTCAACCGTCATTTGAGAAATTACAACACACTTGATAACCTTGCAGATAAGGTTGCAATTCACATTAACGATACCCACCCCACCCTTTGCATACCCGAGCTTATGCGTTTCCTGCTCGATGAATGCGGCTATACCTGGGAAAAATCATGGGATATTGTAACAAAAACCGTTGCATACACCAATCATACCGTTATGGCGGAGGCTCTTGAATGCTGGCAGATTTCACTTTTCAGACACAGACTCCCCCGTATCTATCAGATTATCGAGGAAATTGACCGCCGCTTCAGAGCAGAGCTTTATCAGCGCACCGGTGATTCCGCCCTTGTTGAGCGCAATGCAATCATTCAGGGCAATATGATTCACATGGCAAACCTCTGCGTTGCCGCATCACACAGTGTAAACGGCGTTTCCAAGCTTCACAGCGAAATCCTTAAGGATTCACTCTTTAACGATTTCTATAAAATCACTCCCGAAAAGTTCACCAATGTTACAAACGGTATTGCTCACCGCAGATGGCTCTGCCAGGCAAACCCCGCTCTTACGAAGTATGTAACCGAGCTTATCGGAGACGGCTTTATTAAAGATGCTTCAAATCTCGAAAAGCTTACACAGTTTAAGGACGATACCGCCGTTCTCACAAAACTCGGTGATATTAAACGCGATAACAAGGTTCGTCTTTCAAACTATGTTAAAAATAATTACGGAGTTTCGCTTGACCCCGATTCGGTTTTCGATATGCAGGTAAAACGTCTGCACGAATATAAGCGTCAGCACTTAAACGTAATGCACATCATTTCGGAATATCTCTATTTAAAGGATAATCCCAATGCCGATTTCGTACCGAAAACCTATATTTTCGGCGCAAAGGCGGCTCCGGGTTACCTCCTTGCAAAGCAGATTATATTTACGATCAACAGTCTTGCAAAGCTTATAGAGAATGACCGAACCGTAAACGATAAAATCAAAATTCTCTTTATGGAGGATTACAGAGTTTCTCTTGCAGAGCTTATGATTCCCGCCGCAAATATAAGCGAACAGATTTCTCTTGCTTCAACCGAAGCCAGCGGAACCGGTAATATGAAGCTTATGATGAACGGTGCTGTAACACTCGGTACCGAGGACGGTGCAAACGTTGAAATTCATAAGGCTGTAGGCGATGATAACATCATCATATTCGGTATGGAAACACCCGAAGTTATGCGCATAAAGGCAAAGGGCTATTCACCCCGCCCCTATTATGATAACAATGCAGAGCTTCGCAGAGTTGTTGACTTTATCGGCCGCAATATTCCCGGCGGTGATAACATTGAAAATGTTCACAGAGCTATCACTACACTTGATTCTTATATGGCAATGGCTGATTTTGAGGACTATTGCAGAGCACATCAAAAAGCCGATGCACTCTATAAGGACCCGATGACCTGGAACAAGATGTCACTCATCAATATCGCAAAATCGGGTATATTCTCTGCCGACCGTTCAATCAAGGAATATGCCGAAAACATCTGGAACATTAAGCCTTTAGGTTGAGATTATGCAATACTACCCTTTTGATTCAAGAAATCCATTATACAGAGACAGAATCGGAGCCGTAGCCGAGGGTCAAACCCTTCGGTTACGGCTTTTGCTGCATAAAGACGCAAAGGTAAATGCCGCTTTTATGCTCTATAGAAACGATAATTCGGGAATTTACCGTCAAATAGAAATGAAGCCTGCCGAAATGCTCGAAGATTATCAGTATTACGACTGTGAAATGAATTTTGAAGCGGGTCTCTATTGGTATTTCTTTAAATACGAAAGCGCATACGGAACATTTTTCGTAACAAAATGCTCACATAGTATAGGTTTTGTTTCTGAAGACGGTTCTCCCTGGCAACAAACGGTTTACAAAGCCGATTTTACAACACCCGATTGGCTTGCCGGCGGAATTATCTATCAGATTTTTCCCGACCGTTTTTATAATTCGGGCAAGAAAAAAGAAAACCTGCCTTCCGGCAGATTTATAAATAAGGATTGGGATAAACAGCCCGAATACCGTCAAAACAACGGCGAATGCTCACTCGGAAACGATTTTTACGGAGGAGACCTTGAGGGAATTATCCAAAAGCTCCCCTACCTTGCTGATTTATCGGTAAGCTGTATTTACCTTAATCCGATTTTTTCATCATCATCAAATCACCGTTACGATACGGCGGATTATATGAAGATAGACCCTCTTTTAGGTAATGAAAATGACCTAAAAAGGCTCTGCAAGGAAGCCAAAAAATACGGCATCAGCGTTATTCTTGACGGCGTTTTTTCACATACCGGCGCCGATAGTGTTTACTTTAACAAATACGGCAATTTTGATAGCGAAGGTGCATACAATTCGCAGAATTCAAAATACTATTCATGGTATAAATTTGAAGATTGGCCGCATAAATATTCGGCGTGGTGGGGTGTTCCAAGCCTGCCCGAAACCGATGAAGAAAATCCCGAGTTTTCAGACTACATAACAGGTGCAGACGGTGTAATTGAGCATTGGAACAAATGCGGTATTGCAGGCTGGCGCCTCGATGTAGCAGACGAGCTCCCCGATGATTTCATAGTAAAAATTCGCAATGCCGTGAAAAAGGATAACAAAGAGGCCTACTTACTCGGCGAGGTTTGGGAAGATGCGTCTAACAAAATGAGCTATGGCACGCGCCGTGAGTTTTTGCGCGGCAAGGAGCTTGATTCGGTTATGAATTATCCCTTTGCGAATGCCATAAGCGATTTTATGTACTGCGGTGATGCGGTAAAACTCGTTGACACCGTAGTTGATATTCTTGAAAACTACCCTGCCCCTGCCGTAAAGGTTTTAATGAATCATATAGGTACACACGATACACCGCGAATTTTAACACGGCTTTCAAAAAGCTTTAAAAACGGCGAAAGCAGGGCTTGGCAGTCTACACAGAAGCTTACTGACGAAGAACGTGCTTTTGCCGCCGAAAAGCTTAAGCTCGCCGCAACCCTGCAATTTACCCTGCCGGGTGTTCCCTCGATTTTTTACGGTGACGAGGCTGGCGTTGAGGGTTACGGAGACCCCTTCTGCCGCGCGGCTTTTCCGTGGGATAGCATTGATACCGATTTGCTTGAATTTTACAAAAAGCTCGGTAAAATCCGCAAAAATGCCTCCTGCCTTAAGGAGGGTGTATTCATTCCGGTTCATTCCGAGCGAGGTTATATTTTCTACAAACGTGAAGACGATAAAGATTCTCTGCTTATCGGCGTAAATGTGAATGATTACGATATTTGGGCGAAATGTCCGGAGAATTTTACAAATCGGCCGCAGTTGCTTTTCGGCACTAAACCGAATTCGGACGGATATATAAATCTTAAACCGAATTCAATGTGCATTTATAAAATTAAAAAATAGACATAAAAAAGAGAGGTCGCAAGACCTCTCTTAATTTTTACCGATTTACCGAAATTAGATTTCGGCGAAATACTTAATGGTACGAACCATCTGGCTGGTGTAGGAGTTCTCGTTATCATACCAAGAAACTACCTGTACCTGATAGGTATCGTCATCAATCTTTGAAACCATAGTTTGAGTAGAATCAAAGAGTGAACCAAAACGCATACCGATAACGTCTGAAGAAACTATCTGGTCTTCATTGTAACCGAAAGACTCGGAAGCAGCAGCCTTCATAGCAGCATTGATGCCCTCTTTGGTAACATCTTTACCCTTAACAACTGCGGTAAGAATGGTGGTAGAACCGGTGGGAACCGGAACACGCTGAGCAGAACCGATAAGCTTACCGTTGAGCTCGGGAATTACAAGACCGATTGCTTTTGCAGCGCCGGTAGAGTTAGGAACGATGTTAGCAGCACCTGCTCTTGCTCTGCGAAGGTCGCCCTTTCTGTGAGGACCGTCAAGAATCATCTGGTCGCCGGTATAAGCATGAATGGTGCTCATGATACCGCTCTGAATGGGAGCATAATCGTTAAGAGCCTTTGCCATAGGAGCGAGGCAGTTGGTGGTGCAGGAAGCAGCAGAAATGATGTTATCCTCTTTAGTAAGAGTTTTTTCATTTACGCTGAAAACGATGGTGGGAAGATCATTACCTGCGGGAGCAGAAATTACAACCTTCTTTGCGCCGGCGTCAATATGAGCCTGTGATTTTTCCTTTGAGCAGTAGAATCCGGTGCATTCGAGAACTACATCAACACCGATTTCGCCCCAAGGAAGATCCTTGGCATCTTTCTCTGCATAGATTTTAAGAACTTTACCGTCAACAGTGATTGTACCTGCTTCATCATCAGCAGAAACGGTGTGAAGATTTTCACCGATAGCACCACAGTAACCGCCCTGTGCAGTATCATATTTTAAAAGATTAGCGAGCATAGAGGGCTTGGTGAGGTCGTTGATAGCTACTACATCGTAGCCTTCAGCACCAAACATCTGACGGAATGCGAGACGGCCTATACGGCCAAAACCATTAATTGCAACTTTAACCATTGGAAATTACCTCCTAAAATTTTTACAAAAGTATTGTACCCCAATTTTACATATTTTTCAAGTTATTTTGTTATATTTTTAACATTTTTTAAAATTTTCGGTATAATTGATTAAAATATACGATATTTTGTGCCTGAATTTCAGCAATTTGCGTTATTTTGTGTTATTGATGTCAAAAATTACCGCCTCGGCAACCCTCATACCATCTACTGCGGCGGACATTATTCCGCCCGCATAACCGGCACCCTCTCCTGCCGGAAAAAGTCCTGCAAGGTTTACGCTCTGGTATAATTCGTTGCGGTCAATTCTCACGGGCGAAGTGCTTCGCGTTTCGGGGAAAGTGAGAACGGCATTATAATCCGAAAAACCGCTTATCTTCTTCTCAAATAGCGGCAAAGCGGTTTTTATACTCTCACTTACAAAATCGGGTAAAACCTCTTTAATATCGGTATGAACGGCCTTCGGCTTTACGGTAGGCTTAATACTGCCGCCGCCTTGGAATTCGCCGTACAAATCGCCCACAAAACAATACGGTACATTACCGTTTGCCGCTTTAAAGGCATTTTGCTCGATTTCTCGCTGAAGCGCAATACCGGCAAAAACATCATCGCCCATTAAATCATCTTCTTTAATTTCAACAAGTAAAGCGCTGTTCGCGTTTTCACCGTTTCTTAAAGAATTGCTCATACCGTTTACGGCTATGCCGTCAGCCTCGCTTGAAGCATTTACAACCTCACCGCCCGGACACATACAAAATGTATAAACTCCCCTGCCGTTTTCAAGGTGTACCGCCATTTTGTAATCAGCCGCGCCGAGTTCCTTTCTGTTTGCAAAACTGCCGTAAAGCGCAGAATTTATATCCTTTTGAAGATGCTCTATACGTGCGCCTACCGAAAAGGGCTTGCGGCTTAAGGCGACATCGTTTTTGCGCAGTACCGAAAAGGTATCACGCGCCGAATGACCTATCGCCAGAACAATATGTGAGGTTTCTATTTTACCTATTTTGCCCGAGCATTCGGCTCCCTTAATTTTTCCGTTTTCGGTAATTATATTTTCAAGCTTTGTATTAAAATGGATTTCTCCGCCGAGTTTTTCAATCTCGTTTCGGAGACTTTTAACCACATTTCTTAAAACATCGGTACCGATATGCGGCTTTGCATCGGTAAGAATGTTCTTCGGAGCTCCGAAAGAAACAAACTGCTCTAAAACGGTGCGACAGCGCACATCTTTAATACCGGTATTGAGCTTGCCGTCCGAAAAAGTTCCCGCTCCGCCTTCGCCAAACTGAATATTACTCTCTAAATCGAGCTTTTCCCCTTTAAAGAAAGCTTCAACCTTTTTTGCTCTTTCGTTAACCTCTGCGCCGCGTTCAACAACAATCGGGCGAAGTCCCGCGCGAGCCAAAACAAGCGCGGCAAACATACCCGCAGGACTGAAGCCCACAATCAGCGGGCGAAGATTACTTTCACATTTTTGCCATTTATAAGGCTTATACTGATACGGCTCGGCGTTTTTAAGTTTAACATTACCTACCGTTTCAATCAGAAAGGAGCAACAGAAAACAATATTATTTTTATGCCGGGCATCAACCGATTTTCTGTAAAGAGAAAGACTCTTTATATTTTTCGGATTTATTTTAAGCGCCGCCGCAACCTCATTTTTGCAGTTATCAAAATCAGTTTCAATCGGCAAATTTACATTTTTTACAAGCAACATTTTATACACCAAGATATTTTTTTACGCCGTCTGCCGCCGCAAATGAGCTCGACCATGCCCACTGAAGATTATAGCCTCCGCAGTCTCCGTCCACATCAAGGAGCTCTCCGCATAAAAATAATCCCTTATGCTTTTTAGACTGCATATTTAAATCAATTTCATCAAGACTTATACCGCCCGCTGTAACCTGCGAATTAACAAATCCGGTATCGCCGGATACCTTAAAGCTTAAATTTTTCAAAGCATCGGTTATTTTCGAAATATCAAAATCGGTAAGCTCGCCTACGAAGGACTGCCAATCAATATTTGAAGTTTTAAGAACAACCTGCCCTACCCTTTTATTTACAAGGCCTACCAAAAAGTTTTCATTTTTGCGTTTTATAAGATTTTTACGGCGGTTTTGAAGTAGTTCGCAAAGGTTTTCTTTTGAATAATCGGGGAACAAATCGAGATAAACGGTTTTCTCCCCGGGCAATGCCGCAATGCGGGAAATTTGCAAAATCGGAGGACCGGAAAGTCCGTATTCGGTAAACAAAACCTCGCCGAATTCGCTTCTTTTTTGATTATTTGAAACAATCGTTGCTTTTGCATTAACCTTAATGCCCTTTAATTGCCTTGTAAGGGTGTTTTCGGTTTTAAGCTGAACGATTGACGGCGTAGTTTTAACCGTCTTAAAGCCCTTATTTTTAAGTATTTTGAATATCGAGCCGTCCGACCCCGATTTTTCTCCGCCCGAATACAGTCCGGCGGATAAAATCACGCTTTTAGCAGTAATTTTATCGGTTTTGCTCTGCACAGTTATATTTTCGCCGAAAATAATATCGTCAACCGCAAAATCGGTAATTATTTTTACTCCGTTTTCTTCGCAGGCAAACCGCAGGCAATCAACAACACTCGAAGCCTGCAGTGACGCAGGATAACCCCTGCCGTCTTCTTCGAAGATTATTTCGGTACCGATACTGCTGAAAAAACTAATTGCATCATCAACAAAATATCTATCGAAAACATTTTTCACAAAATCCGTATTTTCGGTGTGATAATTTCTAATAGAAGCAAATTTATTTGTAATATTGCATCTGCCGTTACCGGTTGTAATCAGCTTTTTACCTACTCTATCGAGCTTTTCGAGCAAAACTACGCTCAATTCCGGATGCTCCGATTTGAGCTTTACCGCCGATACAAGTCCGCCGGCTCCCGCGCCTACAATAGCAACATCATACATTTTCGTCCACCTGTGTTTCCGTTAAATCTACCTTTTTAATTACCTGAATTTTGGCAACCCTTCTGCCATCAATTTCGGTTACGGTTACCTCAAGATTCTCATAGCTGAATTCATCTCCCACCTCGGCAATTTTTCCGAGCCGTTCCATAACCCAGCCGCCTACCGAAACGCTTTCGGATTCAATTTCGAGCGAGAAGAATTCACAGAAATCTTCAAAGTTCATAAGACCGTCAATAGTAAATTCGGTATCGCTGATTTTTTCGTAATCCTCTGTGACATCATCGTGCTCGTCCCAAATCTCACCGACAAGCTCTTCGAGAACGTCCTCCATAGTTACGATTCCAACCGTACCGCCGTATTCGTCAACAACAACGGCAATATGCGATTTACCTGCCTGCAAAGCCTTTAAAAGTTCATTTATCGGCAACGACTTTTGAACAAAAATCGGTTTTGTCATTATTTTTGAAATCTTTTTGGCGGTAAATCCCTTTTCGGTGTAAAAATCCTTAAGATGCAATATGCCTACAATATCGTCCATACCCTCATTATAAACGAGAAGTCTCGAATACTTGGTCTGGGCAAACGCCTTTGCTATTTCTTCCTTTTCGGCATTGACCGATACCGCTTCAACATCTACTCTGTTTGTAAGAATATCCTCGGCTCTGTGCTCGGAAAACTCCAAAACATTTCTAATGAGATTACCCTCATTATTATCAATGGTACCGTCCTGCTGAACCTCATCAACAATCATAAGCAGCTCTTCTTGAGACATTTTACTGTCTTCCTGCATATTTATAATTTTAGAAAGCAGTTTTTTCCAGCAATCAAACAGAAAATTGAGAGGCTTTAAAACAACTATCATTATGCTGATAAATCCGGAGGAAAACATTGCAAACTTTTCGGGGCTGTCCTTTGCGAGGCTTTTAGGAGAAATCTCACCGAAAATGAGAACTGCAACGGTAATTACAACGGTTGAAACGGTAGCTCCCGTATCACCGTAAAGTCTTACAAAAAGCACCGTACCGAGTGATGCCAGAGCGATATTTACTATGTTGTTTCCTATCAGCACGGTAGAAATAAGATTATTATAGTTTTCGGATAGCTTTACAACCCTTGCGGCGCGCTTGTTTCCCTTTTCTGCGAGGGTTTTCATACGTGTAAGATTAAAAGATGAAAAAGCCGTTTCACTTGCCGAAAAGTATGCCGAAAACATAATCAGAAAAATCATAATTATTATCCTGATAATATTACCTTTATCCATATAAACTCCTTTTTAACACAAAAAAGCATATCCGCCGGCTATTATACCGCAGATATGCAAAATTTAATTTAAACTTATTTTAATAGAGTAACCTTGTAAGTTACACCCATCGTAGTCCATGAGGGCTATGACCTCCGTAAATCAGTTTATATTATTATAACAATATTTGTAAAAATAGTCAACTTTTTTATATTTTGTAAAAAAATATAGATTTTTTATAAAAGATGTAGTATAATAGATAAAATGCTTTTTTGGAGGATTAAAGTGAGTTACAAACCTACGAAGTCGGATATTCTGACTATTCCTAATTTATTAAGCCTTATCCGGTTACTGCTTGTACCCCTTATTTTATGGCTTTATTTCAAACAAAAATTTTATTGGGCGCTCGGAGTTATTGTTTTTTCGGGTCTTACCGATGTGGTGGACGGCAGAATTGCACGAAAATTCAATATGATTTCCGATTTTGGCAAATTTTTAGACCCACTCGCCGATAAGGTAACCCAGGCGGCTATGATTTTCTGCGTCTGCTCCCGTTACAGACTTGTGCTTTTACTTATCGTAATTTTCATAATTAAAGAAAGTATGATGTTCATTTTCGGATATGTAAGGCTTAAGGTTACCGATACCGTAACGAGCGCAAACTGGTACGGAAAGGTAAACACCGTTGCGATGTATATAATACTTGCACTACTGATTATTTTCCCGAATATCCCCCACCCGATTGCCAACACGTTGATTCTCATTTGCGGAGCTTTTATGGTATTCGCTCTTATAATGTATACAAGATTTTACGTAAAGCTTTTATCAGATTCTAAAAAATAATGATATACACTAAAAAGCAGGTTGCGAACGACGCGCGTTCGCAACCTGCTTTTTATATTACTAATTAGGTGTTGTGGTCTGCTCGGGCTGTTCAGCCGGAGTTTGTTGAGGAGACTGTGGCGTTTGAGAAGCCGTCTGTGAGGAGGTGGCAGCGGCAGAGGAAGATGTATTACTCGGCGCGCTTCCGTGCGGATGCGAGGTACACATAGACGGAATATTGCTCGTTTTATACCAGCCCTGCTTTTTGCTCGGGCAGGAATCGGTTGCAAGAAGTCCCGTTCTTGTGCAGTAATACTTCGGTACAGCATACGGACTATCGGTAAAGTCCTTCTTTTCGAGACCGGCATGGATTTTCTCCATTACCCTTATCCACATATTTTTAGCTGTAGCATTCTGTTTTACGGTCTGCAAGGTATCATAGCCGCACCAAACAGAGCCTATAACATAAGGCGTTCCTCCGGTAAACCAGCAGTTCATATCATCATTAGATGTACCGGTTTTAGCATAAATCGGCATACCGCCTGCGGCGTTTTTCGCTCCCTTACCGGTACCTTCCGAGCCGGTAACAACATTACGCAAAAGGTGATTCATAACCGTTGCGGTATCTTCGCCGAGAGCAACAACGGATTTTGTATCGTATTCGAGTATAACCTTATCGTGCTGATCGGTAACCTTATAATAGGTTGTAGGCTCGTGGTAAAGACCGCCGTTTCCGAATACCGCATAAGCGGCAGCTTCTTCGAGTGTGGTAAGTCCTCCGTTGGTACCGCCCATTCCCAAAGGTGAATAGTCAATATCATTGGAATTAAGATGCTTAATTCCGAGCTTTTCAATAAGGAAATTATATGAGGTTTGCGGAGTAAGGGTATCTACAAGCATAACCGGTATTGTGTTACAGGATATTTCGAGCGCCCTTTCAACCGTCATCTTACCTTTGTATCCGCCGTTGTTATACCAGTTATTCGGCTTCCAATTACGGTAATATCTTTCGGTATCGTTTACTATTGACGAATAGGTTATCAAATCCTTTTCAATCGCCAAAGAATAAGCCGACATCGGTTTCATTGTAGAACCCGGCTGACGCGGCGAAGAGGTTGCACGATTCAAAACACGGTTTGCCGTTTTTTTGCCGATAGCTCCTGCTATACCGAGCACGTGACCCTCATAGTCCATTACGGTCATAGAGCCTTGGAGAAGCTTACCGTCTTTACCGACATACTGATATGATTCATCGGAGAAAACCTCCTCAACGGCGCTTTGAACCTTCGGGTCAAGTGTAGCATAAATTTTATAGCCGCCGTTATAAAAATTGGTTGCGGCGTGTTTTTCATCGAAATCGTAAAGCTCAACAAGTCCCTTTTGAACATCGGAAATCAGCGCATCAACGAAATAAGAATTTATGGCTATCTCATTTAAACGCTCCTTGCTCGCAACTATTTTGAGTTCTTCATTATATGCTTTATCGTGTTCCTCTTGAGTAATGAACTCCTGCTCAAGCATAAGATTTAAAACTGTTTGACGGCGTTCCTTATTCGCTTCCGGCTTTTTATCGGGTCTGTAGCCCTCCGGCTCTTTCGCAATAGACGCCAGCGCCGCACATTCAGCCAAATCGAGGTCTTTAGCACTCTTTCCGAAATAGTAGTTTGAAGCAACCTCTACTCCGTACATACCACCGCCCATCGAAATTGTATTAAGATAACATTCAAGTATGGTATCCTTACTGAAACGGCTCTCCAGGTCTCTTGCTCTGAGAATTTCACGGATTTTACGGCTCGGACTCTGTGAATTATCGCCGGTAAGGTTTTTAACCAACTGCTGGGTTATGGTAGAACCACCCTGGTTTGAAGAATAAAAATGGAAAAACAGGTTTGCAAATGCACTGAAGGTACGTTTCCAGTCAACGCCCTCGTGAGAGCGGAAACGCTGGTCTTCAACAGCAATATAAGCATTTTTAAGGTTTTCGGGAATATTACCGTCTCTATCGCTTATCCAGATACGGTTAAACTCGCCGTGTAAACGCTGATATTCCTTAAAGTTTCCGGTTTCGTCCTTAACATATATTGTTGTTGTGCAATTAAGTACCAAATCATCAAGATTTTCTTCCATATCTGCGTCAACAAAGCTGAAGGCGTAAACCATAAATGCGCCTACAACAATCGAACCGGTTATTACACAAACGAGAAAAATCGAAAGAATCACCTTGAGGATTTTGCTCTTTTTGGTTTGCTTGGCATTACGTCTTGCCTCCATACGACTTTCCCGACGTTCCTCGTTGGTACTCGAAAAGCTGTTAAGGTCAATAATCGGGTCATCGTTGTAACTACCAAAGCTTACATCTTTGTCATTTTCAAAATCGGTAAATTTATTAAAGTTATCATTATTATCCATATACAACCTCCTGTTTACCGAACATTTTTACAATCATTTACTTATTACCGCGGCATTCAAAAACTGAAAATTCGTGTCTTAAAATACACATTAAGTCAGAATACCACGATACAACAACCCTATTATACCACATAATTTCAAAAAATGGGTTACAATTTTTTAACTTTTTGTAACATTTCGTATTTTTTGCGGAATAATACTTATGGTGATAATATGAAAAGAATGGTTTGTTTGTATGCTTTGCTCTGTATTTTTTCGTTGATGATAGTTTTAGCGCAGTATAACAGCAACAAATCGGTGCCGGAAAATTTTGATATAAAAATCGCGAAAAGCCCCGTAAATACCTATGTTTTGCGGTCTGACGGAGAAAAACTCAAGCTCTATAAATCTGATAAAATCATCAAGACCTATGATATAACGCCTTCCTCTCTACCGCTTACCGATCAGGATAATCTAAAAAGCGGAATAATTCTCGAAAATTATGATGATGTTTTAAAAATTATAGAAGATTTTGACGGTTAAATCTTGAAAAAACATTAAAAATGTATATAATTGACTTAAGAAGGTGATTATTTTGGAATTTGATTCTGCATCTGCCGGTGTATCCTTCGGCGGTCTTGTAAGCTCCTCGGAAATAAAAATTCTGATTTGCTATATTTTAAACTCGGTTAAAGAGCCTGTGCCCGCCACCGAGCTTTGTGAAAGTTTGTATTACGAAGGCATTGCAAACATTTTCGAAATCAGCGATAATATCAAAAATCTCGAAAAATCCGGACATATTAAAATGGTGAATGCCGAAGAAGAAAGCTATACCGTTACCGAAAGCGGAACCGAAATTGCAAATACACTAAAATCAAGCGTGCCGATTTCGGTGCGGGATAAGGGCTGTTTCGTAACACAGAAAATGCTTGCCCGCCGCAGAAATATCCGCGAAACCGATATTGCCATAACCCGTGAGGACGATAAAACATTTATCACCTGCTCCGCCATGGAAAAGGATATTGCGATTATCAGCGTAAAATTGCTTGTGTCGGACGAAACCCAAGCTGTTGCAATACGAAATAACTTCCTCGAAAACCCATCGGAAATATATTCCAAAATAATTGATTTGTTTACAGAAAATAAATAAGCAAATGACCGGCATAAAATAACCTGCCGGTCATTTATTTTTTCAAAAAAGATATTGACAATTACTTAAATTATGGTATAATAATTCTTGCTGACACGGACCATTAGCTCAGTTGGTTAGAGCAACCGGCTCATAACCGGTTGGTCCGGGGTTCGAGTCCCTGATGGTCCACCAGTGTTAGCATAAGAAATATAGGGGTATAGCTCAGCTGGTAGAGCATCGGTCTCCAAAACCGAGTGCCGAGGGTTCGATCCCTTCTGCCCCTGCCAAAAATCGACAAATCTCAACAGAGGTTTGTCGATTTTTACTTTTCACCTATTCACTAAAAATCAATCGGAAAAACTAATATTTTAACCTAATCATTGACATATTTTTACTTTACTATATAATTAGTTTTGAGGGATGAATATGAAAAAGCGAACTTTATATTTAGATATTTTACGAATTTGCGCCATTATAATGGTGCTGTTTAATCATCGCGGATGCTATGATTTCTGTTTGCAGAAACCGATTGGTAGTTTTTCCTTTATTTTCAGCGCGGTTTTATCTGTTTTATGCAAATGCGGCTCTCCGTTGTTTTTTATGATATCGGGCATTTTACTTTTAGGCAAAGATGAAAGTTTTTTAACAATTCTTCGCAAACGGGTTTTGCGCATTTTTATTGTTATGCTTATCGCATCGCTTTGGATAGCAAAAGACAATTTGACCCTTTCAAACTATCTTAAAACCCTACTCGGCGGTTGCAACTGGTATTTGTACGCCTACATAGGTTATCTTATAATGCTACCGTTTTTGCGCTCTATGATACGAAATTGGCAGGCAAAAGAGTGGCAACTTTTTATAATGCTTTTTATCGGTTGCTATACCTTATCCGGTCTGCTTACTTTCTTCCAAGTTCAGCAATCTTTTTTATCAAAACTTCCACTGCTCACTTCCGGTTGGGCGAGCAGTTGTTGGCACATTGTCTTCCCATTATTGGGATATTATCTTGCAAACGCCGACAAATGGAACACAAAAACCTCCGATTCCAAAAAACGTTTGATTATATGGTCTTGCGGTGCTGTATTTTCGGTGGGAATATCAGCCTTACTTATTGCACTTGATATTCGTTTTCATTCCGGCAAAAACCTCGAAATGCTCCGGCAATATTTCATTGCAGTTCCCTGCGGTTGTCTGCTCTTGATTGCAAAAGGTGCAGATGAAAAGTATTCATTAAAAACTCCCGAACCTATAAAAAGAATTATAAGCGAATGTTCGCAGGCAACATTCGGTGTTTATCTTATTGAAGTTTGCACAAAATCGAGCAAATGGCTCTTTACCAATCTCGCAGATCCGACAAAAGCGGTTGTGGGTGTTTACGGTTCGTTCATTCTTGCAGTAATAATTGAATTTATCATATATACTGCCGTTATTATTCCAATAAGGCGAATCCCGGGAATCAAAAAGTTACTCTAAAAACGAGGTGATTTGATGCCGCATTATGAAACTTTAAGTCCTGAAATTGCCGAGCAGGTAGCGAAGCACCGAAAGAGCGAGTTTGCTTTTGACGACAAAAACGTTCTTCGCCGCAACCCGAGCCGTGACACAGCTACTGCCATACGCCCGCCCTTCATTCGGGACACCGATAAAATTTTAAACTGTCCGTTTTACAACCGCTATGCCGACAAAACGCAGGTTTTTTCCTTCTACAAAAACGATGATATTTCAAGGAGAGGTCTTCACGTTCAGCTCGTTTCCCGCACGGCGAGAACTCTCGGAGCGGCTTTAGGCTTAAACCTTGAGCTAATCGAGGCAATCGCCCTGGGGCACGACATCGGTCACACCCCATTTGGTCACGCGGGCGAAAAGTTTTTAGATGAAATTTATGCCGAACACACCGGCCGCCATTTTGCACACAACATTCATTCTGTAAGGGTACTTGATTCAGTTTTCCCTTACAACATCACCCTGCAAACACTTTGCGGCATCGCGTCTCACGATGGCGAATTGGAGCTTTCGGAGTACCGTCCCGCAGAGCTTAAAAGCTTCGGGGAATTTGACACTCTTATTGAAAAATGTTATCTCGACAAGGCGAACATTAAAAAACTTGTTCCGAACACCCTGGAGGGTTGTGTAGTTCGTATTTCGGATATAATTGCTTATCTCGGAAAGGACCGCCAGGATGCCGAGCGGGCACGTCTTTGTGAACCAAACGATTTTGAGAGCGGCACAATCGGTGCTATTAACGCCGAGATAATCAACAATTTAATGGTGAATATCATTGAAAACAGCTTCGGCAAGCCGTATATCAAAATGGACTCTGAACATTTTGCGGCTCTGCAAAAAGCGAAGGCGGATAATTACGCTTTGATTTATCAGAACGAAGCGGTTGAGAAAACTCTTAAAAACACCGTCCGCCCCATGATGCACGAGCTTTTCGAAAAGCTACTTAATGACCTGATTTCGGGCAATAAAAGTTCTCCGATTTTCACGCATCACATCGCTTATGTTAATTGGTCTCATTACGAACGAGAAACCCCCTATGAAGCCACCGAGCCAAACCAAATCGTTACCGATTACATAGCAAGTATGACCGATGATTACTTTATAGACCTGTATTCTCATCTTTTCCCGAAAAGCGGCTATGAAATAAAATACAAAGGATATTTTGATTAACAAAATGGGTATTCGTAATTTGCGAATACCCATTTTCTCATATTTCTTTACAAATTTCTTGCCTAAACAAACAAAATATGGTATTATATAATGTAATTGATTGCATATTATTAGTTTTAGATTTTTTGGCGTATGTGGAGGAATTAGTATTAAACGTTCACTAATTTGTATTTTTATTATACTTTTACTATGCGGTTGCACATTTAATAATAGCTCAAT
>JAGHTJ010000171.1 GCA_018065375.1 Candidatus Equinaster intestinalis
TGTTTTTTCGCATTCTGCATCTGAAACTTGTATTTTAAGGTGCCTGCGGCAGTTTCGTAAGCATAGAATTTTTTCGAGATGAAAGTTGAAAAACCGCCGCAAGGCTGACGCCTGTGGCGGTTTGAAACAAACATATCGGAAAAATTATAGCGAGAAACAACACTGTCCTTAAGAACACGCGGCGTTGCGTGATAGGTTTTCGCTTTGGTGCCGCTGACCGGACTTGAACCGGTAAGGTATTTCTACCGAGGGATTTTAAGTCCCTTGTGTTTGCCAATTTCACCACAGCGGCGTTTTTATGTTTTTCGGGAACATACTTATCTTATAATATGTCAGGCGGTTTGTCAAGTAATATTGCGCGTTTTTGGAGTTTTTTATTGCCTTTTTAAGAAAATTGTGTTACAATACTCTTACTTAAATTTACAAAAGGGGAATTTTTAATGACAGGAGATAACATTCAACACCTTATAGCGATAATCGTTTATATGCTCGCCGTTGTAGGTATTGGCATATTTTTCGCTAAGCGCGCAAATAAAAATGCCGAGTCGTATTTCTTGGGCGGCAGAACGCTTGGCCCTTGGGTATCGGCTTTTTCGGCTGAGGCTTCGGATATGTCGGGCTGGCTGCTTATGGGCTTGCCGGGTCTGGCTTATTGGACCGGTCTTGCCGATGCCGGTTGGACGGCTATCGGCCTTTTCGTAGGTACATATTTTAACTGGCTCATTGTTTCAAAGAGACTGCGCCGTTACAGTGTTCAGGTTGATGCAATCACACTGCCGGGCTTCTTCTCAAAGCGTTTCCGCGAGAAAAACAATATAATTTTAATCATTGCCTCGCTCTTTATTATCATTTTCTTTACCGTTTATGCGGGCCAGTGCCTTGCTTCCTGCGGTAAGCTTTTCGAGAATCTTTTCGGTCTCGGTTATCACGAAATGATGATAATCGCCGCCATATTCGTTCTTTTCTATACCTTCTTGGGCGGCTTTTTGGCTGAGAGCGCATCCGACTTTATGCAGGCGGTTGTAATGGTTATCGCCCTTGTAATTATGTTCGCTCTCGGTATTTCCAAAGCAGGCGGCATCGGCGCTGTTATTGATAACGCAAAGAGCTATGACGGTTTTCTTTCGCTTTTCCGCACATCTACACCGTCGGCTGATACCGTAAATACTTTCGGTGAGGGTAAAACCTTCGGCGCTATCGGTATACTGTCGGCTCTCGCCTGGGGCCTTGGCTATTTCGGTATGCCTCAGGTACTCCTCCGCTTTATGGGTATCCGCTCCGAAAAAGAGCTTACCCGCTCCCGCAGGGTTGCCTGCATCTGGCTCTTTATCGCAATGGGCACAGCTGTGTTTATCGGCGTTGTAGGCAGAAGCGTAGCGGACATCGGCTACACCTCAAATGCCGCGGCTGAAAGCATATTTATGGATATGGCAACCTCGTTCCTGCCGCCCGTACTCGCAGGTCTTGCCTGCGCAGGTATACTTGCGGCATCGATAAGCTCATCAGATTCGTATCTGCTTATCTCAACCTCCGCACTTGCCGAAAATATTTTCCACGGTGTAATCAAGAAAAACTCCACCGATAAGCAGGTGCTTTGGGTATCGCGTATATCAATGGCTATTATCACCATAATCGCCATGATAATCGCCTGGGATTCAAACAGCACGATATTCAGCATAACCTCGTTTGCCTGGGCA
This sequence comes from Candidatus Equinaster intestinalis, assembly GCA_018065375.1. Next base: position 1,698 of record JAGHTJ010000171.1, read on the forward strand.
GGCTTCGGCGCAACCTTCGGCCCGCTTATGCTCTTCTCGCTGTTCTGGAAAAAGACAACCCACGCCGGCGCCGTTTCGGGTATGGTGGCAGGCGGAGCAATGGTATTTATCTGGAAACTCCTTATAAAGCCGCTCGGCGGAATTTTCGGAGTTTATGAGCTGCTCCCCGCATTCATAATCTCGAGCATCTTTATCGTAGCTGTATCGCTCTTAACAAAGAATAAGGACGAACAAATCGAAGCGGATTTCGATGCCGTAGCTCAAAAGCAAGCATAAGACAAAATTAAAAGCCCTTGAGGAATTTCCTCAAGGGCTTAATTTTTTTGCTTAATGCTTGCCGGTTTTATTTTTGGCAGAGCTGATAATAAACGGTATTATGTAAACCAAAATCATTATTACTCCGAGTCCGATTAAAATAAAGAGAAAATCGTTTGCAAAGCATTTAATAAAATCGAGGGCGGTGTAGGGGGTAATATTGAGCTTGCCCACCGTGTTTGAAATCAGTATGTAAAGCGGGAAAGCCACTGTCATTATTCCGCCGCCCGTAAGGGCAAAATACATAAATTTGTTTTTGGTGAAACCGCCGAAACGGGTTACCGCAAAAATGCCTGCCGCCGCAAGAACTAAACCCGCCAAAAGTCATTAAAGCAGGAATATATTAAACTTCCCCGAATAATGCTAAGATACTCAAAAACAAGATTTGCGCCGAAATCTGTGTAGCTTTCCGAGCAGGTTTTAGCGAGGTCGGCTATTGCCTCGGTATCAATTTCATCACCCATTTGCAGCTCGTTTTGTGAGGCAAAATCGGTAAAGTATTTAACCAAATCCGCTTCGATTTTGGCAGTGTCGGCAGTAAATTCTTTTCCGCTGTAATTCTTTGCTATACAGTCGCGGTTGATTTTTTCAAGCTCCGCCGTATCGCCTTTGCCCGTAAAAAATCCTTCAGGCAAGCCGCTCGGAACAGTTATATCGTTAAGGTCATTTTCAATGAGCTTTGCCGAATTTTCGCAGTAGCGGCTTTTATCGGTGCAGTAGTAAATGTGTTGCTCGGTTGTGGTGATGTAGCCTGCCGCAAATACTGCCGCAGCCAGCAGGAAAAGCGCTGTTACAAATGCAAAAAACGAGCCGAAAATATTTTTAAGAACTTTCTTTTTCATAGCTTATTCCTCATCCTCAAATATTATTTTTGGTCCCGAAACATACTCGCCGTAAACAAAATATCTCTGATAAGTAAGGCCGAGCGCATCAAAGGGATAGCAGGTGTAGAAAACAACATTTTCCTTGTCTGCCGTAAGGTCATAAGCCGATTCGTCGGTGTTCTGCTTTATTGCGGTGTTAACTATTTTGTATTTGTATTCGCCGTAGGTCGTTTTAACCGTTATAATAGCGCCTATTTTTGCATCCTTTAAGCTCTTGAAATAAGAGTTGTTGTGGCCCGAAACAAGCAGTGTTGAGCCGAATCCCGGGAAAGAACTGCCCATATACTGGCAGGCGCCCTTTTTGAGCATTGCCGTTGAGTCGCCGTAAATAAGCGGACAGTTAACATCGGTACCCTCAATGGTTATCTCGCCGTACTGTGTGTTGGGCAGAGGAAACTCAACCTCGCTTGAGGGGATGGTTTCGGTATATGTCTTGAAAACATTGCCGTTATACATATTATTGAACTCGGTTTTTCCTTTTGCTCCGCCCGAAATCATATCAATTATGCTCGCGGCAGAGGAAATAAGCGGTCTTGCCGCAAAAAAGATAATCAGATAGCCCAGTATCGCCAGAATAATCGGGCTTAGGGCGATTAAGATTTTTTTAGAAGTTTTCATTCAAAAAACCTCGCTTTTTTTGAAATTATCAAAGCCGCCAAGAAAAGTGTGACGGTAATAACAGCGGTAAGATAAATCGGAGTAGCATCCATATTCGCACCGGTGCGCTTAACTATCGGGCCGCTGTTAAATATTTCTGTACCCTTTGCGCTTTTTATCGTTACCGTTTTTTTGGAAACATTATAGGTCAGCTTGCAGCCGATAACAGCGCAGGCATTCTGCGCATCCTTAAGAATCGCCTTTTTGGCAGAACCCGGCAGACCGCCGATTGAAAAGGCTGCGGTGGGTTGGGTTGCCTTTTGAGCTTTCGAAACAGCACAGTTGATATAAGAAATTATCTTATGCGCCTGTGCTTTGGTGAGGTTTATTGTAAGAAAATAGTTCCTTGCCTGCAAAACATATGCCGAGGGTATCGTATATGAGG
>JAGHTJ010000059.1 GCA_018065375.1 Candidatus Equinaster intestinalis
AATATATCCTGTAATTTTATTATATGAGGAGCCGATATTTATGGACAAAAAAGAAAGAAGAGTTGGCACGGTATCGCGCGGCATTCGTTGTCCGATTATCCGCGAGGGTGATGACCTTTCGGTAATCGTAAGCGATAGCGTAATCGAGGCGGCAGAGGTTGAGGGCTTTGAGCTTCACGACCGTGATGTTATCTCGATAACAGAATCCATCGTAGCACGTGCTCAAGGCAACTATGCAAGCGTTGAGGATATTGCGGCGGACGTAAAGGCAAAGTTCGGAGGAGAAACAGTAGGCGTTATTTTCCCGATACTTTCGCGTAACCGTTTTGCAATCTGCCTGCGCGGTATTGCAAAGGGTGCCAAGAAAATCGTTTTGATGTTAAGCTATCCTTCGGATGAGGTTGGTAATGAGCTTGTAAGCCTCGATAAAATTGATGAGGCGGGCGTAAACCCCTATTCCGATGTTTTGTCCCTCGAGCGTTACCGTGAGCTTTTCGGAGAAAATAAGCACGAGTTTACAGGCGTTGATTATGTTGCATATTACGGAGACCTTATTAAGGAATGCGGCGCAGAGGTTGAAATCGTTTTCGCAAATAATCCGCGTACAATTCTTAAGTACACCGATTGTGTTCTTACCTGCGATATTCATACAAGAGCACGTACAAAGCGTATTCTTAAAGCGGCAGGTGCAAAAATCGTTCTCGGTCTTGATGAAATACTCAATGCACCGGTAAACGGTAGCGGCTGTAACGAAAAATACGGTCTGCTCGGCTCAAATAAGTCTACCGAGGATAAGGTAAAGCTCTTCCCGAGAGACTGTCAGCAGTTGGTTGTTGATATTCAGAAGAGAGTTCTTGTTAAAACCGGCAAGCACGTTGAGGTAATGGTTTACGGAGACGGCGCATTTAAAGACCCCAAGGGCAAAATCTGGGAGCTTGCAGACCCGGTAGTTTCTCCCGCTCATACCGAGGGCCTTATCGGAACCCCCAATGAGCTTAAGCTCAAATATCTTGCCGATAACGATTTTAAAGACCTTTCGGGCGATGCTTTAAAGGACGCAATTTCAAAGAGCATTCGCGAAAAGGGTGATAACCTCGTAGGCAATATGGCTTCCCAGGGAACAACTCCCCGCCAGCTTACCGACCTTATAGGTTCGCTCTGCGATTTAACAAGCGGCTCGGGCGATAAGGGAACACCGGTAGTTCTCGTTCAGGGATATTTCGATAATTATACAAACGCTTAATAAGAGGTAAAAATAATGGATAGTAATGTAAGACCCGAAAATATGGAAAGAATAACCACCAAGGCTCTCGCCGAAAAGTTTATTGATGAACAGGTTAAGATTTTAAGAGAGCAGATTGGTGATAAAAAGGTATTGCTTGCACTTTCCGGCGGAGTTGATTCGTCAGTTGTTGCGGCTTTGCTTATTAAGGCGGTAGGCAAACAGCTCGTTTGCGTGCACGTAAACCACGGACTTCTCCGTAAAGGTGAGCCCGAGCAGGTAATCGAGGTTTTCCGCAATCAGATGAATGCAAACCTCGTTTACGTAGATGCAGTTGATAGATTTCTTGATAAACTCGCAAATGTCAGCGACCCCGAGCAGAAGAGAAAAATCATCGGTGCAGAGTTTATAAACGTATTTGATGAAGAGGCAAGAAAGCTTGACGGTATCAAGTTTTTGGCGCAGGGAACCATTTATCCCGATATTTTAGAGAGCGATGGCGTAAAGGCGCATCATAACGTTGGCGGTCTGCCCGAGGAAATGGATTTCGAGCTTGTAGAACCGCTTAAGCTCCTCTTTAAAGACGAGGTAAGAGTTGTAGGCGATACTTTAGGACTTCCCAAAAATATGGTATACCGTCAGCCCTTCCCGGGTCCGGGACTCGGCGTAAGATGTTTGGGCGCCATCACAAGAGATAGGCTTGAGGCAGTTCGCGAATCCGATGCTATCTTGCGTGAAGAGTTTGCCAAGAACGGCCTTGAGGGCAAGGTTTGGCAGTATTTCACCGCAATTCCGGATATGAAATCGGTAGGCGTTAAGGACGGTAAACGTTATGAAGGCTGGCCGGTAATCCTGCGCGCGGTAAATACTAAAGACGCAATGAGCGCAACGGTAGAGAATGTACCTTTCGAGCTCCTTTCTCTTATCACAAACAGAATCGTAACCGAGGTAGAAGGCGTAAATAGAGTCCTTTTCGACTTAACCCCCAAGCCAACAGGAACTATCGAGTGGGAATAATAAACGAACCCCGAAAAAGCCCGTAAATACGGCGTTTTTCGGAGTTTCAAGGTCAAAATGATACGATTTTGATACTGTTTATAAAATTCTCACAGTAAATTTTATATAAGAGGTAATCCCTCCTATGTTGAATTCCAAATTCACATAGGAGGGATTTTTTATGCCTTTTTACTCTGCGCAATAGCAGGCAAAATAATTTTTTGAAAAAGTGGCCCCTTTTGGACTGTCTT
>JAGHTJ010000006.1 GCA_018065375.1 Candidatus Equinaster intestinalis
TTCGGGATTGATTTTTATTGATTTGATAAGATGCTTGCCGTCAACAGTAACGCTTACCGCGCCGCCGCCGGAGGAAGCAGTATATTCGCGATTTTCGAGGTCCTCCTGCAAAACCGCCATATCTTCCTGCATTTTCTGTGCCTGCTTGAGCATTGCGTTCATATTTCCGCCGCCCGAATTCGGTATTCTGCATTTCATATTATTTTCTCCTTTATGCCTTCGGAACTTCGAGGGCTTTTAATTTTTCTCTTAAAGCATCAAGCGGGTCATCGCTTTTTGCGGCTTTTTTACGATACGGACCTAACTTGTAGGTCTTTCCGAGCACCGTTTCAACTGCTCTGCGAAGCCTTTCGCGGTATTGACCGTTTGAAGAATTCATAAGCTCGGGGAATTGATGATTAGAGCTGTCAACAAGTAAAAATTCACCGTCAATATAAGCCTTTGAATCATTAAGAATTCCGCGGAGCAGGGGAGCGCTTTTTGCAAGCTCACCGAGTATGCTCTGCCAGGTTTCGTTATCAACCTCTGCCATTTCATTACTCGAATCGTTAACTGCTTCCGTATCGGGCTCCGGCTCAATTTGCTGCGGAGCGGGAGGCGCGTATTCTTGCTCCGGTATCGGAATTTCTTCAATAATATCGGTTTCGGCAGGTGTAATATTTTCGGCAATCTTTTCTTTTTTGTCTCCGGTTTTTGCCGTGGGGATTTCTTTCGAATAACTGCCGCTTTTTATTGCCGTTTCAAGTAATGCTATCCTCTGCTCAAGGCTTTCGGTATCGGCACGAAGCTTGGGGGAGCAGAGCTTTATGAGGGTGAGCTCCATTTCGGTACGGCGGTTGCCGGTTTGCATACCCGCAGTTGCGTCCTGCAAAATTCTCAAATCAAGCATAACCGTTTTAATATCGGCAGAATTTGCCTGGCGGGTAAGCTCTTTAAGATGGTCGGGCGAGCAGACAATCGGTTTTATCTCGCTTCTTACCGTTTTTATAATCATAAGGTTGCGGAAATGCAGTATGAGGTCTTCAAGAAGACGAAGCATATCAACCGAAGAATTGTAAATCTCATCACAGAGAAGCAATGCACCCTCGGTGTCGAGAGAAAGTATGCAGTCTGCCATTTTAACAAGATATTCGTTGGAGGCCATACCGCAGGTTTTTGCCACGATTTCGGCGGTAATATCATTGCTTGCCGAAACGCAAAGGTCGAGGGTTGAGAGGGCATCGCGCATACCGCCGTCCGCAATAGCGGCAATCATATCGGCGGCATCATCGGTTATAGTAAAGCCTTCCTTGTCTGCCACAAACTTTAATCTGCTGCTTATAATTTCGGGGTCTATGCGCTTGAAATCAAAACGCTGACAGCGTGAAAGTATCGTGGAGGGAAGCTTGTGAACCTCGGTGGTTGCAAGTATGAAAATAACGTGAGCCGGAGGCTCTTCGAGGGTTTTCAGCAGTGCATTAAAGGCGCTTATGGTGAGCATGTGAACCTCGTCAATAATATACACCCTGTATTTTGCATTTGCAGGGGTAAAATTGACCTGTTCGCGCAGTTCTCTTATATTGTCAACACTGTTGTTGGAGGCGGCATCTATTTCTACAATATCCATAACCTCGCCATCGTTTATGGCGCGGCAGGCTTCACATTCGCCGCAGGGGTCGCCGTCCTTTAAATGCTCGCAGTTTACCGCCTTTGCCAAAATTTTGGCGCAGGTGGTTTTACCGGTACCGCGAGTACCCGTAAAAAGATAGGCATGAAAAATTTTGCCGGAGGAAAGCTCCTGGCGTAAGGTTTTAGTTATATGGTCCTGACCTACAACATCTGAAAATGTAAGAGGACGGTATTTTCTGTATAACGCTTTGTATGACAAACTTTTCGCCCCTTCTTCATAAAAAAATAATGTACTCCGGCGCACGAATGAGCCGATTTACTGCGGCGCACCGGAAAAACTGCTTAATGCTGCTCGGTTCCCCGCCTGACATGGTTCGCGGCCACCGGTCGCACAGGACCCGCCCAT